>CANDFO010000009.1 GCA_947384055.1 uncultured Flavonifractor sp. | reverse complement strand
TGCGGAACATCTCCTTGTCTGGCGGGAAAAATCCTCGCCCATCCAGCATTCCCCGGTTATGAATACAGGTTCTAAGAGCCTGCTTCACGGCTCCCCGTGGGTGACTTGGCGACATGTACCGTTCGGCCAAACCGTGGGAAAAAGGCTGAAATTTGCCGGGATTTATGGTATGTTTTGCCTGGACAGTTTTTTGGACGGGCTGTATGTACGGTATACTTACACAACTCCGGATTTTTGACGGAACGATGCGGGGAAGCCGCTGAACCCATACACCGGCGATTTTGGCGGGACAGGCGTCCGCCGGGGCAGAGGAAAGCATTTTGTTGACGTATTGTCCGAATGATTGCCAAATTCCGGTTATTTCTGGATCTGTACTCAGAAACAAATTTTACCTGTAAGTATACTTTAATGTGAAAAAATGGCGCGGCGGCTTCCCAAACAGGGGAGCCGCCGCATTTTTTTTCGCGACTGTATAAAAGTGGGATTTATAGGAAAACAGACCGAATTTCTGTAAAAAACATGGATAATTGCTCTTGACAAATATTGAGATCTGAATAATAATAGACACATTGCGTACGCCGCGGACGGATCTTCGTACATAGAGGGACTTAGGAAAATATCGCCGGTGCGTGCGGCAGGTTTTTGCTTGAATTTACTGGTATGATGTGCTATAATAAAACTGACTGTTTGTGGCGATACACTGGAGCGCGGCCACACGGCTTCATCCGGTATACCGCAGGGCTGAACCAGCGGGAAAGCCGGAAGCGTTGTCGGCGCAATGGCCGGCAGGCACGTTTGGTGTGCCGCATCACGATTGGAAGATTTTTGAAGTTGCATTTTTACCCAGCATGTAGCATAATTAATACGGACACGAAAACGCTCTCCCTTGAGCGCGGGGCTGCGTCCCGCCCGTCCCCGGAGCGTTTTGCCGCAATCCCTCCGGTCTGGGATGGGGGAGAGCGTAAGCAAAGGAGCGCTGAGAATGGATTTTTTATCAACCAATTCCCAATTCATGCTGGAGAAGTCCATGGGATTTCTCTGGACCAAGCAGGCGGCGCTGCTGGATAATGTTGCCAACGCAGAGACTCCCAACTACAAAGCCAAGGTCGTCACCTTTGAGGACAGCCTGCGGGTGCAGCTGGAGCGGGCCGGACAGTCCGGCAAGCCCAGAAGCGCCGTGCGGGAGGTTCTGGAAGAGACGGAGTTTGCGGTCTTTGAGCCCCAGGAGTCCATGCGCATGGACGAAAACGGGGTCAATGTCAACGAACAGCTGGTAGAGGCCGTGCGCAACGCCTATCAGATACAGTATGTCATGCAGTCCATCTCCAACAACCTGAGTGTGCTGCGCTCCGCTATCCGCGGACAGTAAACGGGGAGGTAAGCCGTCATGTCCTTTTTAAGCTCTATGAATATTGTGGGTTCCGGCTTGACCGCCCAGCAGCTCCGCCTGGACGTAATCGCCGAAAATGTCACCAATTCCAATACGACCCGCACCGAAAACGGGGAGGGGCCTTACCGCCGGAAGGTGGTGGTCTTTCAGGCGGAGACCGGCCGGGATACCTTCCGGGCGGCAATGGCCAGGGCTGCCGAGGGGCTGGCTCCCAATCAGGGGTACGCCACCGCCGGCGGTGTGCGGGTAGTCCGCATCGCCGAGGATCCGGAGGAGTTCAAGCTCTCCTATGACCCCACTCATCCCGACGCAAACGAGGATGGGTACGTGGAACTGCCCAATGTTGACATGGTGAAGGAGATTACCGACGCCATGGCCGCTACCCAGGCGTATTCCGCCAACGTTACCATGATGAACACCCTGAAGGCCGTGGTATCCAAGGGCCTGGAACTTGGCCGATAATGTGAGTTTCTGACAGACGGAAGGAGAGATATGCCATGATTACGCCTGTGGAAGCATTCGGAGGAATGATTCCCTCTCAGCAATTTGGAATTGCGCCCCCTGTGGGCTGGGGGATCACTGCTCCCGCCCAAGCGGAGCCTGAGACCGCGTCCGCCGCAGAACGGCTGGACGGCGGTCTGTTTGCGTCCATTTTCCGGAACGCAATTGACAACGTGAAGGAGACCAACGCGGAAAATGTTCAGGCTCAGTACCTGCTGGCTACAGGACAGCTGGACAACCCGGCTTCCGCCATGCTCGCCGCCAGCAAGTATGAGCTTTCGGCCAACCTGCTGATTCAGCTGCGCAACAAGGCGCTGGACGCCTATTCAGAAATTACGCGGATGAGCGTCTAAGCCCAGAAATCAGGTAAGGAACCGAAGGCCGGGGGATGATAGCGGTTGAATGAGAAAATAAAAGAATATTTGGAGAAGGCCAAGACACTGCTGGGGAAGGTCTCCAAGAAAATATGGATCATCGCTGCTGTCGTAGTGGTGCTGGTCGCCGCAGGCGTCGCCTTTTTTCTGAACAACCGGCCTTACTCCGTGCTGATCACCTCCCCTAATCAGGAGGAAATCTCTACAGTCATGTCCTGGCTGGAGACCCAGGGAATCCGGGACTACCGGGTGGACGGCATGACCACCATTCTGGTGCCCTCCGGACAGGAGACAAATCTGAAGGCCCGCCTGATGATGGAGGGCTACCCCAAAGAGGGCTATTCCTACGATACATATTATGAGCACGTCAGCGCTCTCTCCACGGAGGCGGAGCGGAATACCGCCTATCTCCTGCTGATTCAGGACCGCATAGGGGCGATCCTGGGAGAGCTTGACGGGGTTGAGCGGGCGGATGTCACCATCACCCAGAGCGACAGACGGGGGTCTGTGCTCTCCGGTGGCAACGTGACGGCCACGGCCGGAATTGTCTTCCACATGCGGGACGGCAGAAAGCTCACCAGCCAGCAGGCCAACAATATCCGAAACTTTGTTGCCCACTGTGTCCAGGGGCTGGAGATCAGCTCCGTTGAGATTCTGGACAACTGGGGTAACAGCTACAACAGCACCGCCGCCGGCGGCGAGGCCCTGGACGGCGACGCATACGCCCTGAAAATGCAGCTGGAGGAGCAGGCGGCCAACAAGGTGCAAACCCAGGTTCTCCAGATACTCATCCCTTTCTACGGCGCGGAAAATGTCAAAGTGGCCGCCAGCTGCGTGGTGGAGATGAGCAGCAGCACCATCACCGATTATCAGGTGAACCTCCCCGCGTGGGCCCAGGACGGAAGCACCAACGGCAAGGGTATCATCGGGTCTTTTGTCTACGACCACAGCTTTACCAACAGTGATGAAGAGCTGGCGGGCGGCACTGTGGGCACGGAGACCAACTCCGACTGGCCCCAGTATATGGAAGAAGTGGGGACGCCGCCCGACGGTCAGACGGACAGCCGGTATTCCGGCGAAGTGCAGTTTGACAACAACAAGACGCAGACCAATACGATCCGTCCCATCGGCTACATCTCTGACTGCACCGTGTCGGTGAGCATTAACTCCACCACGGCGGGAGCCGTGGATATCGACACCATACGCAGGCATGCGGCCATGGCCGCGAATATCACCCCGATTGCCACGGAAGAGATGACGGCCGATGAATATCTGGCCAGCAAGGTCTCCGTGGTGGCAATGCCCTTCTATCAGGCACCCGTGCCCGGCGGACCGGGCGGCGAGAGCGAGCCTGGAACAATCGGCGGAATTCCCATTTGGATCATTATCGCGGCAGCCGCCGGACTCCTGCTGTTTGTGGTGGTGCTGGTGGTTATCCTCCTCCTGCGCAGGAAGAAAAAACAGAAGCAGCAGGAGCTGGAGGAGCAGCAGGCCGCCTCGGTGGAGGAGCTGCTGGAGGCCGCGGGCATTCCTCTGGAGGAGGAGCCCGCCGGAGCCGACGTCATGGATATTCAGACCGAGCGCAGTATGGAGCTGCGTAAGGATATCCGCCAGTTTGTGGACGAGAACCCCGAGATTGCCGCTCAGATGCTGAAGAACTGGCTGAAAGGAGACGACGACAATGGCTGAGACTGCGGCAGAGCCCCGTAAAAGGGGCTTTGGAAAGGGCAAAAAGGGCAAAAAGGGCGAGGAGCCCCAGGAGACCCCCGAGGTCCAGGAGCAGTCTAAGCCCCAGCAGCCGGAGGCCGGCGCGAAGAGCGCTGTCCCGGTGATTGAGCTGAACAGCCAGCAGAAGGCGGCGGCAGTCATTGTCGCGCTAGGGGCTGACAAGGCCTCTCACGTATATAAGTTCATGGAAGCGGACGACGTGGAGCAGCTTACCATTGAGGTGGCGAAGCTGGGTTTCCTGGGCGCGGAGCAGACCGAAGCCGTACTGAACGAGTTCTATCAGATGTGCCTGAGCAACAAGGCCGTCACCGAAGGCGGCCTGGAGTACGCCAGGGCTGTGCTGGAGAAGGCCTACGGGCCGCAGACCGCCGAGGAGCTGCTGGGCAAGGTCACAAAGTCCCTGAAAAACCGCCAGTTCTCCTTTATGGATAAGGCGGATGAGCGCTCCCTGTTTTCCGCCCTCCAGAACGAGCGTGCGCAGACTATCGCCTTGGTGCTCTCTCATGTGGAGGCCAGCAAAGCGGCCGGCGTGATTGCCCAGCTGGACGAGGCCAGGCAGATCAAGGTTGTGGAAAATATGGCCAAGATCGAGGGCGTCTCCCCCATGGCGCTGAAGATTGTGGAGGCGGAAATGCGGAACAAGTTCTCCAGCATTGTCACCAGCAGCAACGTGAAGGTCGGCGGCATAGACTATGTGGCGGACGTGATGAACAACCTGGACCGTTCCAGCGAGAAGAATATCTTCGACGGGCTGTCCGCTTACGACCAGGACCTGGCCGACGAAATCCGCAAGCGTATGTTCGTCTTTGAGGACATCATTACCATGGACGACCGCTCGGTTCAGCGCTTTGTCCGGGACTGCGACCCCAGAGACCTGGTTCTGGCGCTCAAGGCTGCCAACAAAGAGGTGGCCTCCAAGCTCTTCGCCAACATGTCCACGCGTATGGCCCAGAGCATTCAGGACGACCTGGAGATCACAACCAATGTCCGCATGAAGGACGTGGAGGAGGCCCAGCAGCGTATTGTCGATATCATCCGCGGCTTGGAGGAGAAGAACGAGATCATCATCCTGAAGGGCGGAAAGGACGATATCATTGCCTAATATATTCAAGCATTTTATGAAGCTCGGGGCGGAGCTCTATCAGTTCCCGGATGCCGATGAGCTGATTCAGGAGGATGAGGTTTCGCCCGAAGAGGAGGAGGCGCCGCTTCCTCCGGAGACGGAGGAGCCGGAGATACCCGGTGAAGAGCCTGCGGAGGCAGAAGAGCCGGAGACGCCGGAGGAAAACCCTGTCAGCTTTGCCCAGATTCAGGCCGACAGCATTCTTCAGGACGCCCGCCACCAGGCGGAGCAGCTTCTGGAGGAGGCCCGGCAGACCGCTAAACAGGAGGCGGAGCAGGTGTACGCCGCCGCCCGGGAGGACGGCTACCGGGAGGGCTATGCCCACGGCATGACCCAGGCCATGGAGGAGGCAAGCCAGGCCCGGGAGGAGCAGGCCAAACGGCTGGAGGCCGAGGTGGAGCAGTTCCTGGAGCGGGCCGGGGCGGCGGCAGACCGCCAGATGGACCAGAATATCGGAGAGCTGCGGGACCTGGCCCTGGCCATTGCGGAAAAAGTGGTGTGCGTCAGCCTGAAGAGCAGCGCGGACGTGATCTCCCGCATGATTCAGACGGCAGTGGATAAGCGGAAGCGCCGGGAGTGGGTGCATATTTATATCGCTGAGTGCGATGCCAAGCGGCTGAGCCAGCTGCCCGCCTCCCTGTCGGCCACCTTGAGTGGACTCAGCGACCGGGTGCGCATTATCCCCATGGGGGACGACGAGTCCGGCACCTGCATTATTGAAACTCCTGATGAAATCATCGACGCCAGCGCCGCAACCCAGCTCAACAACATTCGGGGTATCCTGATGGATACCGCCTCCAGCGGAAGCGGCGGGGGCCTGTTTTAAGGATGGAAAACGCCCATGTCTGTATTCCAGCAGATGGTCCGCCAGGTCTACAGCGCGGACACCTACAGCCTGACCGGAAAAATTGAGAATATTGTGGGCATGTCCATTGAGGCTTCCGGCGGACACGCGGCGGTGGGCGATATCTGCCGCATTTATAACGGCGACTCCGGCGGCCAAGTGACGGCGGAGGTAGTGGGCTTCAAAAACGACCATATTCTCCTGATGCCCTATTCCGACATGGCGGGTATTTCCGCCGGAAACTTTGTCCGCAACACCGGGGCTCAACTTACCCTCCGGGTAGGTGAGTTCCTCCGGGGCAGAATCATCAACGCCATGGGTCAGCCCATCGACGGAAAAGGCCCTTTTGAGGGAGGCACCCCCTACTGTGTAGGCGGTTCTCATATTAATCCCCTGCAGCGCCCCCCGATCCGGGAGCGCATTCAGTTTGGCGTAAAGGCCATTGACGGCATGATCACCATCGGCAAGGGCCAGCGAATCGGTATATTTGCCGGCTCCGGTGTGGGCAAGTCCACGTTGATGGGGATGATTGCCAAAAACGTCACCGCGGACATCAATGTCATTGCCCTGGTAGGGGAGCGCGGGCGCGAGGTGCTGGAGTTTGTTCAGAAGGACCTGGGAGAAGAGGGCATGAAGCGCTCCATCCTGGTGGTGGCCACCTCCGACCAGCCGGCAATGCTGCGGATGAAATGCCCCAGCGTGGCCACCGGCATCGCGGAGTATTTCCGGGACCAGGGGTACGACGTGCTGTTGATGATGGACTCCCTCACCCGCTTCGCCATGGCCCAGCGGGAGATTGGGCTGGCCATCGGCGAGCCCCCGGTGGCCCGGGGCTATACCCCTTCTATGTACGCGGAGATGCCCAAGCTGCTGGAGCGCAGCGGCAATTTCAATCGGGGCTCTATCACGGGGGTGTACACCGTGCTGGTAGAGGGCGACGACACCAACGAGCCCATTGCCGACACGGTTCGGGGCATTTTGGACGGGCATATCGTGCTCTCCCGGGCTTTGGCCCACGCCAACCACTACCCCGCGATTGATGTGAGCGCCAGCATCTCCCGCCTGATGGTGGAGATCGTCTCTCAGGAGCACCGGAGCCTGGCCTCCCGCATCCGGGACATCATGAGCGTCTACGAAAAGAATGCGGACCTGGTGGCGATCGGGGCTTACAAGCCGGGCAGCAACCGGAAGCTGGATTTCGCCCTGTCTAAAATCGACGCGGTCAACAGCTTCCTGACACAGGATGTGAACGAGGCCTTCTCTTATGAACAGTGTCTGGCTGAGATGGAAAAAATCTTGAAGTAAGGCGGCTGACCTGAAGTGAGATACGTATGAAAAAATTCAAGTTTTCCCTGGAGACCGTGCTGGTCTACAAGCAGCAGGTGCTGGACGCCCTGAAGGGCGAGCACGCGGCGATACTGGCCCAGGTTCGGGCCCAGGAAGAGGTGCTGGAGGCCGTCTGGGGACGTTACCGGGCCTGCAACGAGGAATACCGGGTCCGCAAGGCCGAAGGGCTTACCATTGTTGACGCCACGCTCTATCAAAACGGCCTGCGGGCGCTGGAGATGGAAATCCAGCGGGAGACCAACAAGCTGGAGGTCCTGCGCCGCCAGGAGGAGAAAAAACGCGGCGAAGTGGTGGAGGCCAAAAAGGACACCTCTTCCCTGGAAAAGCTCCGGGAAAAGAAGCTGGACCAGTACAACAAAGCGGCGGCCAAGGACGAAGAGCTCATTCTGGAGGAATTCGTAGCCACCGCCCGGGCCAACCAGCGGGCCAGCGCGTAAGGATCCATTGCTCCGGCCCAACCGGTGAATTTCACCGTTTGGACATAGACAGTTTTGAACAAAAGGAGGTGAAAGCGATATGGAACAGCTGCAAAACAGCTTGTTGACGGCACTTCAGGCCATGACCCTTCAGCAGTTTACCGGAAAGGGCGGCAAAACTGAGAGCGCGGAAAAGGACGATTTCCAGAAGCTGCTGGAGCGGGCCAAAAATCCCGAAAACGTGGAGCAGCCCAAGGATGCCCAGAAGCCTCAGACTGCCCCGGACCGGAAGGACGCGTCCAAAGCGGAAGGCAAGGAAGAGACCGCCGGTATGGAGGAGGGAACCGTCCAGGAGGCTGAGGACCCGCAGGTGCGGTGGGACCGCCTGGTCAAGGAAGGCGTCATTGTCCCGGTGGGCGAGTTCGTGGACGACGGCACCACACAGGAGCTCCGAGTTATGGATATCGACATGGAGACCGGAGAGCAGACTTGGGTGACGATGGAGGCGGGACGTTTTGTCCCCAATGAGGAGGTCGTCGGCGGAAGGCTTGAGACCGCCGGTATGGAACAGCCCAGAGTGATGGAGGCTCAGGCGGAAGTACAGGCAGCGCCCCAGGCGGAGACCGCCGCCCAGGAGGTCCCCGCGGCGGAGATACCCGCTCCGGAGTCGGAGGCCGCACCCCAGCCCCAGCAGCAACCGCTTGAGAAGATGGAAGCCCAGACTGCCCAAGTGGAGACGGCCGAAGGACAGGAGGACGGCGATGTGGAGACAGCCGCCGCCGCAGCCAACGAGCCCCAGGCAGTTTTCCGCGATGTGGAAGCGGCGCCCATCAAGGTGAGCGATACCGCTGCGCCGGAGGAGAGCAGGCAGGCCCCCGATGTGGGACAGCAGGTGGACAACGGCCTGATGCGCGCCCTTCAGCAGGGAGAGAGCCGGGTACAGATCGACCTGACCCCTGAGCATCTGGGCAGCGTGCGGGTGGAAATCACCCACACCGCAGACGGCGGCCTTCATGTGGCTCTGTCAGCGGAGAACGGCGAGACCAGAGGCCTGCTGGAGCGCCATGTGGGACAGCTGCAAAGCCTGCTGAGCAGCCAGGGAAGAGAGAACGTTCAAGTGGAGGTTCCCCGGCAGCAGGAGAGCCAGCAAAACCAGAACCAGCAGCAGTACGACGGCCGCAGCGGACACGGCGGACAGCCTCAGCAGGAGGAGGAGCGGCAGCAGCGCCGCCATCCTCAGCGGGGAAACCACGAGGACTTCCTTCATCAGCTCCGTCTGGGTCTGATTTCTACAGACGAGCCCCTCTCCTGACAGGAGAAAACCGGCAGGACTTCCCGGTGCGGGAAGCGCGCCCTGACCGAATATTAGAACAGAAAGGAGTGGATGCGTCAGATGAGCAACTTTATTCAGGATCTGGGCAATGTTTATGCCACGACGACCATGAAAGAAGCGATCCACAGCACCAGCCGGAAGAACAGCAACAGCATGGACATGACCGATTTTCTCCAGCTGATGGTGGTGCAGCTTCAGAATCAGACTATGGACAATACCGCGGACACCTCTGATATGCTGAATCAGCTGGTTCAGATGCAGATGGTAACGGCAATGACCAACATGACCGACGCCTCTATCATGGGTTATGCCAGCTCCCTGGTGGGGAAGGAAGTCACCATAGGCATTCCCAATGCCAACGGCAAGGTGGAAGAGACGGTGGTCGAGATTATAGGCACCGGCATGGCCAACGGCGAGCAGGTGATTTTCACCAAGGACGGCGATACCTTCAAGCTCAGCAGCATTATGGCTGTGGGACGCCTGCCTGAGCCCGACAAGAACGAGGACGGCGACAAGACGGACGGCACGGAAGAGCCGGGCGACGTCGATCAACCGGGCGGGACCGAAGGGGCGGACAAGCGAGGCGAGATTGACCCGGCGGTTGACCCGGAGGCGGAAAAGAATTCCGTGGGATAATGAGGTGACATGAGATGATCCAGCGCGTAACGGGACCGATACAGCGTCCCGCCGCCACCCAGCAGGCCCAGCCCCGGCGGGAACAGGGCGGCTTTGGCGCGGTTCTCCAGCAGGAGCTGGTGAAGCGGGCCCAGCAGCCGATTCAGGGCGTGGCCTTTTCCAAGCACGCAATCACGCGGGCGGAGGAGCGCGGAATCCAGGTCACTCCCCATTTGATGGACCAGCTGGCGGGCAGCGTAGTGCGGGCCCAGGCCAAGGGAGCAACCAATATCCTGGCCATGGACGCGGAAAAGGCGTTTATCATCAACGTGCCCAACGCGAAGGTCATCACCGCCATTACACAAGACGAGATGCGCGAGAGCGTGTTCACCAACATTGACGGCGCCGTATTCCTGTAAATTCTACAGAAGGCAGGACCAAGCATTTGGAGGCCTTTGGCCCCCGTCTGACTGACGGGGGCCAGGCGGCGCGATTATCCGAAAGGAGCAGCTTAGACACATGACAGGAGCAATGTATGCGGCCATTTCCGGCCTGAAAACCCACATGCAGGCTTTGAACGTTGTGGGCCACAATGTGGCCAACATCAACACCGACGGCTACAAGGCGGGCCGTTCCGTATTCCACACCGCGCTGTACACCCAAATCCGGGGCGGTTCCGACGGCTCTACCACCGCGGGCGCGCGCAACCCCTCTCAGCTGGGCTACGGCGTGTCCATGGCTACGGTGGATATCGACATGAGCACCGGCACCTACAAGCCCACCGGTAAGCCTACAGACTGTATGCTGGACGGCGACGGCTTCTTCCTGTTCGGTGACAAGGAGACCGCGGCCAGCATTGATCCCGCGGATCCCTCCACCTTTTCCGGCCTGATGCTCAGCCGGGTGGGTGATATCGACTTTAAGTCCGACAACTATCTGACCAACTATGCCGGCAACGTGCTTTACGGCTTCATGTGTATCGGCGTGGACTCAGAGGGGCAGGCCGTGTTCAGCGACCAGCTGGTGCCCATCCGCCTGCCCAAGATGGAGACGACCTATCAGGATAAGAACGGGAACACCGTTTTAAAGGGGACCGGTGCGGCAGGCTCAAATTCTGACCCCAATAAGTTTTACGCGGTTGACCAGAACGGCACTATCACGACCACCGAAGTGAAGAAAGAGGATGTCACTACCGTTAAGACGGTCCGCTACCCCACCGCCTGGGAGATAACGGAAACCGGCACCGGCGGCACCGGCGGGACGACTACGCGGCCCTCTCTGGGTCCCGCCTATGAGACGGGCACCGGCGGCGGGACCGGCGGCGGCAACGCGGCCACACCCACGGCTGTGCGGCTTCATGACTATAATGACGAGCTGCCTTACGCGCAGTTTGACACCATCTCCTTCGACGAAAAAACCGGCATTATCAGCGGCACGACCAAGGACAGCAACCAGTATGTCATCATCGGCATGATGGCTGTGGGCAATGTGGCCAACCCCAACGGCGTTACTCAGGTATCCGACACCTGTTACCAGGTGGGCCCGGGCTCCGGCTCGCTGACCATCACGACGCTGGGCAACATCGGCGAGGAGGCCGGCATTGAATACGTCAACGGCAGCCTGTTCACGCCGCCCCAGGGCAGCAATGCCACCCAGCCCCCCGAGGGCTCCCGTGTGACCAGCGCGGGCACCACCAAGCTGCTGACCAGTGGTCTGGAGCAGTCCAAGACCGACCTGGCGACCGAGATTGCCAATATGATCACCACCCAGCGCGGCTATCAGGCCAACACCCGCATTATCACCGTGACCGACTCCATGCTGGAGGAACTGGTCAACATGAAGCGCTGAGCGCTGACTTAGAAATCCTGCCGCCGGCACGCGCGGGGGAGGGCTCTCCCCCGCGCCCCGCGGTCTGTTTGGATAGGAGGTTTGCGGCATGATCGTTCTGACCAAGCGCAACCACGAAAAATTTCTGGTGAACCACCGCCAGATTGAATACATCGAATCCATTCCGGAATCCAAAATTGTCATGATGAACCACGATTTTTATCTGGTCCGGGAGAGTACGGACGAAATTATCCAGAAAATTGCGGAGTACAACGCAAAAGTCCTGGACATTCAGCGGGAAATCAATATTGTTGACCGGCGCTGAGCGTACGCCGGAGCTCTTACGGCGCAGGCCCCGGCAGCCCTCTGACAACTGAGGGGGAAGGCGGGGCGCGGAGCTTGTTTTGAGAGAGAAAGAAAAAATATGAACTGGAAAGTCCCTCGGACCGCCCCCGGCGGCCCGGTTTGGAGGTAGAGCTGCGCAATGAATCTTACCTATATTATTGGCGTTGTGCTGGCCTTTGTGGTGTTTTTCCTAGGCATCATTTTGGGCATTAACATTGGCCCCAATGTGGCGGAAGGCGTTAAGATGGTCGAGGTTAACGTCGAAAACCTGTGGAACTTCTTTGATGCGGCCAGTATCTTTATTGTAATCGGCTGTACCATGGCCATTGTGGTGGCCAGCTTCCCCGGCAAGACCCTGGGCAGCATCCCCAAGCATTTTGGCATTATTCTGAACGCCAAGAAGTTTGACCCCATGTACTTTATCGACCAGCTGGTGGAGCTGGCCCAGACCGCCCGTAAAAACGGACTGCTCTCTTTGGAAGAGAAGGCCAACGAGCAGAGCGATCCCTTTTTCAAGCAGGCCATTATGCTCATCGTGGACGCCAATGATCCGGACAAGGTTCGCGCTGTGCTGGAGAACGACATCGAGTGTATGTCTGCCCGGCATGAGGACGCGGCGGCTCTCTATGATAAGGCCAGCTCAGTGGCCCCGGCCTTCGGCATGGTGGGTACGCTGGTAGGCCTGATCAATATGCTGAACAATATGACGGTAGGCGGCGACGGCGCTTCCAGCCTGGGCAAGGACATGGGCACCGCCCTGATTACCACTCTGTATGGCTGTATTCTGGCTCACATCATCTTTGGGCCCATTGCCAACAATCTTCGTATCCGGGACAGCGAGGAGGTCCTCTGCAAGGAAATTATTGTGGAGGGCATCATGTCCATCCAGTCCGGCGAAAATCCCAAGACCCTGCGGGAGAAGCTGCTGACCTATGTGGACCAGAAGCAGCGCGGCGAGGACGGCGGCGGCAAGAAGGGCAAGAAGGGTGGAGAATAACCGTCCGACGGTGAGCACAAGGAGTGAACACCCATGAAAAAGAAAAAAAGCAGCGGCGGCGGCGCCAACTGGATGGATACTTATGGCGATATGGTGACTTTGCTGCTGTGTTTCTTCGTTCTATTATATTCCATGTCCACCATCAGCGAGGAGAAATGGCGGGCCATCGTCACCAGCTTTAACCCCAACGCCATTTTGGACCCTACCGAGAACTCCGGCAACGACGGCCCCATCGCGGATGAGGTCGAGAATCCCGGCACGGAGACCCTGGTCAACCCCCGTCAGGACGACATTGACGCGGCCATTGAGCAGCTCTATCAGGCCCTCCAGAGCTACGCTCAGCAGAACAATATGTCCGAGACGCTCTCGGTGACAAAGGGAGACGGCAAGGTCTATGTGACCTTCAATCAGACGGCTTTTTTCAATGGGAACAGCTCAGAGCTGCGCAGCGATGCGCTGCCTATTCTGGAGGCGGTCAGCGGAATGCTCAATGAAGTCCGCGGCGCTATTGACGAGGTGCAGATTCTGGGCCATACCGCTCAGGAGAGCACTAATGTTCCCAACTACGCTCCAAAGGACCGGCGTCTGGCTTCGGAGCGGGCCACTAATGTGCTTATCTACGTGCAGCAGCACAGCGAGATTGACCCCGGCCGGCTGGTGAGCATGGGCCTGGGGCAGTGGCACCCAGTGGGGGACAACGCCACTGCGGAGGGTCGGGCTCAAAACCGGAGAGTGGAAATGATCGTCAGCGGCCGCAACATCGAGCAGGAGCTGGCCGACGGCATTTTGGTACTGACGACTGAGCCGGAGGAGACCGGCGGAAATTCGGAAGCGACGACAGAGCCGGGTACTTGACGGTGCGCAGAGCAGGTAAGGTGATTCGATGTCAGAGGTTCTATCACAAAGTCAAATTGACGCGCTGCTGAACGCCTTCCAGAGCGGCGGGAACGAGGAGAAACCGGTGGAGCCGGAGAAGAAGTACCGCAAGTACGACTTCAGCAGGCCCCGAAAGTTTACCAAGGACCGCATTAAGATGCTCAACGGCGTCTTTGAAAACTATACGCGGGTGCTCAATAACCGCCTCAACGCGCTGCTGCGGATCAACTGTGAGATCGAGGTGGAGAGCATCGAGGAGCAGCGGTATTTTGAGTTTTCCAACGCCCTGAGCGAGAGCGATGTGCTGGCGCTGGGCACGGTGAGCATCAAAGACAAAGAGGAAGAGGACCCTGTGATGTTTTACCTGTCCAATACCACCGTGCTGTCGATGATTGACCGGATGATGGGCGGCGAAGGCGGCATGGAGACGGAATTGCCCTCTGACTACATGTACACCGACCTGGAGCTGGAAATCTACGAGAGCCTGGCCCAGGATGTCATACCGCTGCTGGGAGGCAGCTGGGAGAACTACATCTCCCTGCAGGTGGACTACAGCCGCACAGAGGTAAATCCCACGCTGGTGCAGCTGCTGGGTCTGGATGAAATTGTGGTGATTGTAGACCTGAAGATTCAAATGGCCGGCGGCGAAGGGCGGATGAGCATTTGCCTGCCAGGGTCGATGCTGATCAATATTTTCGCGGAGATCAGCCTGGAAAACCCCGCGAAAAAGACCAGCGGAGAGGACAATTCGGAGGAGATTTTCGACAAGCTGCGGGATTCCAGTTTGGAAATTGTGGCTCAGCTGGGAGACACCCAGCTTTCCCTCAGCGACGTGTTCCACTTGAGTGTGGGGGATGTAGTAGACCTGGGGCGGCCCAAAGATTCGCCCATCTATCTGGAAATCGGAGGATATCAATGGTTTGCCGGGCGAATCGGCACCCATAAGAAAAACATGGCCGTCAAGATAGACGAGGTATGCTATCAGGCCGAGCAAAGGAGCGAGTAGACAGGATGGAGAAGGAATTATTCAGCCCGATGGCATTGGACGCCCTCGGCGAAATGATGAATATCAGCCTCGGCTCCTCGGCCACCGCTGCCTCCAACATGCTGGACCAGCGGGTGGATATCACCACGCCCACAGTGTCGGTGGTGCCGGTGAAAGATTTCAGCCTGGGTCCGCTGGAGCCCGCCATGGGCGTGGAGATCAAGTACGTTGAGGGCTTGGAAGGCAGCAACATTATGCTGCTGAAGAAGAGCGACGTTAAGGTTATTGTAGACATATTGATGGGGATGGAAACCCCGGAAGAGGAATTCGAGCTCAACGAGCTGACCATCAGCGCTGTGTGTGAGCTGATGAACCAGATGATGGGCTCTGCTTCCACCGCCCTGTCGGATTTTTTGGGTTATCCGGTCAACATCTCCACACCGGAGCCCTTTGAGCTGGACCACCTGGACAACTTTAAAGAAAATCATCTGCCCAAGGGAGCGGATACCATTGTGGTGGTCCGCTTCGCGCTGAAAATAGAGAACGCCCTGGAAAGCGGCTTCATGAACGTGATGTCGGTGGATCTGGCTCGGCAGCTGCTGGCTGGACTGGGTTTGGATGAGGAGATGATGGCTCCCGCTCCTGCCGAAACTCCGGCGCCCGCTCCGGCTCCCGCGCCTGCCCCGGCTCCCGCCGCTTCGGAGGGCGGCGGCGACCATAAGATGAGTCAGGAGGAGATCGAGCGGATGCTGGCGGACATGGCCGGCGGCGAACCCGCTCCGGCTCCCGCGCCTGCTCCGGCTCCCGCCGCTTCGGAGGGCGGCGACCATAAGATGAGTCAGGCGGAAATCGAGCAGATGATGGCGAGTATGGCCGGCGGCGAACCCGCCCCTGCTCCGACACCTGCCCCCACCCCCGCTCCGGCGCCTGCCCCCGCTCCCGCGGCTCCGGCTGCTCAAGGCGCGGCGCCCCAGGGAATGCCCCCGCAGATGCCCCCCTACCCGATGCCTCCCATGGGCGAGGGGATGGCTCCGGCCAACGGGTACATGGGCTATCCCCCCATGTACTATCCGCCTTATCCGTATCCCTATCCTCCCCAGCCGGAGCAGCCCAAGCCTGAGCCCAAGGTGATCAATACCCAGCCACTGCCCATGCAGCAGATGGATATGAGCGAGAAGCTGGGGAAGGAACAGGCGGAAAATCTGGAGCTGATTATGGAGGTTCCCCTCCAGGTGACGGTGGAGATTGGCCGCACCCGGCGGAAGGTGCAGGATATTCTGGAGTTTTCCAAGGGGTCGCTGGTGGTGCTGGATAAGCTGGCCGGCGACCAGGTGGACCTCTTCGTCAACGGCAAGTGCATTGCCCGGGGCGACGTGGTAGTGATTGAAGACAACTTCGGCGTGCGTATCACAGAGATTGTCCAGAAACCGGAACTGGACATTCTGCCGAAGAAGTGATATATTACCAGTGACAAACCGTAATAAATGCAATAAAGTAATAAAGGATGGATTACAATGGCTAAGAAGATTCTCTGCGTGGACGACGCCGCTTTTATGCGGAAGATGATCAAGGACACCTTGAGCAAGGCCGGCTATACTGAGCTGTTCGAGGCGGTGGACGGAGCGGATGCCGTGGAAAAATTTGGTGAAATCGGCCCCGACCTGGTCATCATGGACATCACGATGCCCAATATGGACGGCCTGGAGGCGCTGAAGGCGATCCGCGCCAAGGACGGCAACGCCAATGTGGTCATGTGTTCCGCCATGGGCCAGGAGAGCATGGTTATGGATGCGGTGCGCTCCGGCGCCAAGGACTTCATTGTTAAGCCCTTCAAGCCCGACCGTGTGCTCAAGACTGTGACCTCCATCCTGGGCGGCCCCTAAGCGGCACTGCATGATAGATAACATCTGGTTTTCCCTGCTCTCCATTGTGGTAAGCATGGTGGCCATCATTGCGCTGGCCTACTGGTTTACCAGGTATGTTGTGGGGCGGGGAGGACTGAACGGTCTGGGAATTTCCGGCGGGACTGAACAGTTTAAGGTGCTGGCCCGGCTGAACCTGGGCAAGGAACAGATGCTGGTGCTGGTCCAGGCAGGGGAACGGTATTTTCTTCTGGGTGTGACTGCCTCGGCGATCTCGACTTTGGCGGAATTCACCCAGGAGGAAGCCGCAGCCTGGCCTGGCCGCCAGGAACAGCCCGCACCGCCCAGCTTTGGAGACGCGCTGCGGACCGTGCTCCAACAGAAGAGGCGGAGGTGAGCGGAATGCCCACGGAAGGCTTGATCAATATCAACGGCGACAGTGTTCAGGTGCTGCAGATCCTCTTCCTGACCACAATGATCAGCGTCCTGCCGTCGCTGCTGGTGATGATGACCTCCTTTGCCAAGTATGTCATCTCACTATCCTTTCTGCGCACCGCTATGGGCACCCAGCAGACGCCGCCGAATATGGTGCTGGTGGGACTGGCCTTTTTCCTGACCCTGCTGACCATGCAGCCGGTTTTTGCACAGATCCAGACGGATGCCTACGAGCCCTATCAGGCGGAGGAGATTGACGAGGAGGAGTTCCTGGAGCGGGCCCTGGTGCCGATGAAGCGCTTCATGCTGGACAACACAGAGCCGGCCACCCTGGGGCTGTACTGTGATCTGGCCGGAATCGAGACGCCCAGCGGCGAGGCCGCGGTGGACTTGCCCATACACATTGTGGTGCCCGCGTTTATGACCGGCGAGCTGAAAGATGCGTTTTTAATTGGATTTCTGCTCTATATCCCCTTTGTATTGATCGACATTGTGGTGGCCTCCACCTTGATGTCCATGGGTATGGTCATGCTGCCGCCCGCTATGATTTCCACCCCCTTTAAGCTGCTGCTCTTTATCTCGGTGAATGGATGGGAGATGCTCTTTGCCTCGCTGGTGCAGGGGGTCAATCTGGGACTGCCGTAGTCCGGCGGCGCGTACACCTCCGGCGTCCCGATACTCTTTACAAAAGGGAGATTCAGATGGACATTACAGCGGCAATGGACCTGGTGCGGGAAGCGGTAGGCGTGGCCCTGAAGCTGGGCTCGCCTATGCTGCTGCTCAGCATGCTGGTGGGTGTGGTAGTGGCAATATTTCAGGCCGTCACCCAGATCCACGAACAGACCATGAACTTTATGCTTAAACTGATCGTAGTGGTGTCTGTTCTGCTGATTGGCGGCGGCTGGATGCTGGAAAATCTCCAGGACTACACCTATCGGGTGTTCGCGCTGATCGCCGGCTAGAGGTGCCGCTATGGTTGACTGGACAGAGCTGACGCTGTTCCTGTATATTACGGCCCGGATGAGCGGGTTTATTCTCTTTAACCCCATCCTCGGCCGCCGCACGATACCGGGCATCTTCCGCAGCGGCTTCATTCTGGCCCTCTCGTTTTTTGCCATCTCGTCTGCGGACCGGAATATCACGATTCCTGCAAACCTGCCGCAGCTGGTCATTGAACTGCTGCTGGAGCTGGCTTTAGGCCTTCTGCTGGGAATGGTGGTCAACTTTTTCTTTTATATTCCGCAGCTGGCCGGCAGCACTATTGATATGCAGATGGGCATGACCATGAATCAGATTTACGACCCCGGTTCCCAGGCGAACATGTCGGCTACCGGTGTGCTGCTGAATCTGCTGATGACTCTGCTGTTTTTTGTGGGCAATGGACACCACACGCTGCTGCGCATTTTTTTGACTTCCAACTCGATTGTCCCCTTTGGGCGGGCGGCGCTGGGTGAGCCGGTCCTGTCCGCCATGCTGGAGATCTTTGTAGAATGTACCCTGCTGGGCATCAAAATGTGTATGCCGATTCTGGCGGCGGAGCTGGTCGCACAGATGGGAATGGGCATTTTGATGAAGGTGATTCCGCAGATCAATGTGTTTTCCATCAACATTGAGCTGAAGGTCATCATCGGCCTGGCTTTACTGATTCTGCTGACCGCCCCGTTCAGTGAGTTTTTGCTGACGGCGGAACAAACCATGCTGAATACGCTCAGCGATGTGCTGCGCCTTGCAGTAGCCTGAACGCACCCCCCGGGGCGCGGACCCGAGGGGGGATGGACCGGTGGCAGAAGGCGAGAAAACCGAAAAAGCGACCCCAAAAAAGCGAAATGACGAGCGAAAAAAAGGCAACGTCTTTATGAGCCGGGATGCGGTCGCTGTGGCTACGCTGCTGGGTTCCTTTGCGGTTCTGCGGGCTACCGCCCATGTATATCCCCAAAAGCTGGGGAGTTTTATGGAGCACTGTCTGGAGTTGACGCGGGAACCTTCCGCTGAGGTCCTGACCTACGTCAGCGAGCTTGCTTTTCAGGGAATTTTGTTGGTAGTAACTACGGTGGGCCCTGTGCTGGCGGTAGCTCTGTTCTGCGCGGTGGCCGCCACCTTTGCTCAGACCAAATTCTTGATCGCTACGGAGCCGCTGAAGCCAAAGCTCAGCAAGCTCAATCCCTTGAAGGGCTTGAAGCGGCTGTTTTCCTTGAAGAGCCTGATCGAGGCTCTGAAGGGGCTTTTGAAAATCTCCCTGCTGATGGTCATTGTGTATCAGAGCATTCGGGATATGTTCCTGGAGAGCTCCAAATATCTGTATACGGACCTGCGTATCTCCGTTGCCCATCTGCTGGAGTACGCGTCGGGTATGGTGGTACGCATCATCATCGCCTTTATTGCCTTGGCCGCTCTGGACTTTATGTACCAGAAGTGGGACTATGAACGGCAGATGAAGATGACCAAGCAGGAGGTCAAGGAAGAGTTCAAGCAGATGGAAGGCGACCCCCAGATCAAGGGGAAAATCAAACAGATCCAGCGCCAGAGGGCCATGCAGCGCATGATGCAGCAAGTGCCCGGCGCAGACGTTGTAATCCGCAACCCGACCCATTTTGCCGTGGCTCTGCGCTATAAGCCGGAGCAGGACAACGCCCCCATCGTCCTGGCCAAGGGCCAGGATTCCGTGGCGCAGAAGATTGTTGAGATCGCCGAGGCCAACCATATCGCGGTAATGGAAAACGTTCCTTTGGCCCGGGCGCTCTACGCCGAGGCGGAGCTGAACCAGGAAATTCCGCCCACACTGTACAATGCTGTGGCGGAGGTGCTGGTTTATATCTTTAAGCTCAATGCCGACAAAAGGATTGAAAAATAAGGAAAGGCCGGCTCCGTCACCCGCTGGGAGATTGTGCCGGCGCACTCCTCTCACATATTTCCGCGGGGACCGCGCCTGGCGGTCCCGGCTTGGAGTCCAGAGGCAAAGAATCCTCGGAGCGGCGGTCCGCCCGGTGGTTTCGGCCTTTTTGACAGCAGAACAGCTGCGCCTGGTGCCGGGGCATCGGCCGGTACAAGTCAGCGCCAGGAGGTGACGGCGACCCATGCGACGGGTTTTAAACAATATCATAGCGCTGTTCGTGGTGGTCATCGTCCTGTTCCTGGTGATCCCCCTGCCCCTGTGGATTTTGGATTTTCTGCTGGTGCTCAATATCGGACTTTCCATTATGATCCTGATGATCACGATGAATATTTCCGATGCGCTGGAGTTCTCCATTTACCCCTCGCTCCTGCTGATTACCACGTTGTTCCGGCTGGGTCTGAACGTGTCCACTACTCGGCAGATCCTTGAAAAAGGATACTCCGGCAAGGTAATCGAAAATTTTGGCCAGCTGATTACCGGTGGTAATATTGTAATCGGTGTGGTCATCTTCTTTATCATCGTGCTGGTACAGATGATTGTCATCACCAAGGGCGCTGAGCGTGTGTCCGAGGTGGCCGCCCGCTTCACCCTGGATGCTATGCCGGGCAAGCAGATGGCCATTGACGCGGATCTGTCCTCCGGACTGATTGACGAGCAGCAGGCCCGAATGCGCCGGGAAAAGATTCAGAAAGAGGCCGACTTCTACGGCGCCATGGACGGCGCCACCAAGATTGTCAAGGGCGATGCCACCATATCTATTGTGATTACGATGGTCAATGTAATTGGCTGCCTGATTCTGCGCATGGTGTTTGACGGCGGCGAATTTATGGAGGTGCTGCAAAACTCCGTTATTGTCACCATCGGCGACGGTCTGGTGTCGCAGATCCCCTCCCTGATGATCTCCACAGCCACAGGCATGATTGTAACCCGCTCTGTATCCGAGGGCAGCCTGAACAAGGATGTAATCAGCCAGTTTAAGGCCCAGCCCCGGGCGATTATGACTACGGGCGTCATCCTGCTGTTCCTAGCGGCCATACCCCGTACACCCACTGTGCCGCTGGCGGCCGGCGGCGGGGTGCTTCTGCTGGGCGGCTTTCTCCTGAACAACCGGATGGAGCGGGAGCAGAAGCGCGCGGCGTTGGAGGAGGAGAGCGAGGCCGTTGCCGCGGGTCCGGTGGAGGCGGCGGCTCCCAGCGAGACCGATTACTACAAGGACATCAACAACGTCTATTCCCTGCTAGCGGTGGAACCCATTGAGATGGAGTTCGGCTACAGCCTGATCCCTATGGTGGATGAGACCCACGGAGGCAAGCTGATCAGCCGGGTGGTGATTTTCCGCCGGCAGTATGCCCAGGACATGGGCTTTGTATTCCCCTCCATCCATATGCACGACTCCTCAGCTCTGGGTACCAATCAGTATGTGGTGCGCATCCGGGGTGAGGAAGTGGCCCGGGGAGAGATTCTGGTGGATTATTATCTGGCGCTGGAGCCGCCTAATCCCCTGGGTGAAATTGAGGGCATTGAGACCATCGAGCCCGCCTACGGCATTCCCTCCCGCTGGATTCTGCCGGAGCACAAGGAGATGGCGGAAATCTATGGCTACAACGTCATCGACCCGCTGTCGGTCATGCTGACCCACCTGTCCGAGGTGGTGAAAAAGCACGCTTACGAGCTGCTGGACCGGGCGGAAACCATCCAGCTGGTGGAGAACCTCAAGCGCACCTCCCCGGAGGTGGTGGAGGAGGCCGTGCCCAACATCATTTCTTATGCGGCGCTGGAGAAAATCCTGCGCAGCCTGCTCCAGGAGGGTGTGCCGATCAAGGACCTGAGCGTTATTCTGGAGACTGCGGTGGATTCCCTTACCCAGGGCAGAGATATCGATATGACCATCGAACAGATCCGCGGCGCCCTGAGCCGCACCATCACCCGCCGTTTCTGCGAGGACGGACAGCTGCGGGTAGTCACGCTGGACGCGGAGATGGAGAAAAAGATCATCTCTTCGCTGACCCGCAACGAGCAGGGCGTCTATCTGGCCATGGGCCCCGAGCTGATGCAGAGTATCATCGCTCAGCTGGCCGAGCACCTGAAAAAGTTCAGCGATCTGGCTCAGACGCCGGTTATCCTGGTAAGCCAGGTAATCCGCGGCTATTTCAGCAAGATGATTACTCAGTTTTATCCCAATGTGTACGTACTCTCCTTTAATGAGATTACCAGCAATGTCCAGATCCAGGCTCTGGGGAATATTACGGCGGATATGCCCGCCCAGCGGAAGGCGGTGGGCATATGAGCCGCGAGACTGCCGCCCGGGAATGCGGAGTGGGCGGGTACACGCCGGAGCAGATTGATGCAATGGAGACTCAGGCGCTGCTGGAGCTCTATAAGAGCACCGGTGATGAGGAGCTGAAATGGCCTCTGGTTCTGCGGTATGAGGGGCTGATCAAGAACGCCGCCCTCCAGATACGGGGGGTGTACAGCAGCTTTGCCCAGGTGGGGGACATTGTCAATGAGGGTATCCTGACCCTGCTCAGCTGCATCGACAAGTTCGACCCGGACAAGGGCATCAAGTTTGAGACCTATGTATCCAAGCGCATCCGTGGGATGGTCATTGACCTGGCCCGAAAGCAGGATTGGCTTCCCCGCAACGTGCGGCAGCGAGCCAAGGAGATTGACCAGGCGGTATCCGACCTCTCCAACGAGCTGGGACGCTTTCCCAGCGACGGGGAGGTGGCCCGTCGGTTGGGCGTCAGCCTGGAAAAGTATCAGAAGGACGCCGCGCGCGTCGCTCTGGACAACACCCTCTCGCTGGATGCCCTGATGGACTCCCGGGACCCGGAAGGCTACCGGTTTGAAGTGACTTCGGAGGACGCCCACGGCCAGCCGGAGAATGTCCTTCAGGACAGGGAGCTCCAGCAGATGCTGGCGGAGGGAATACGCACGCTTCAGGAAAACGAGCAGATTGTGCTCTCCCTGTATTATGAAAAGAACCTGCATATGAAGGAAATTGCCCAGGTCATGGAGGTCAGCGAGCCCCGTATCTCTCAAATTCATGCCCGGGCGATTCAGAAGCTCCGGGACTACATGAACAGCTATATGAACGGCACGCCGGCGCCGAAGCACTCTAAAAAGCGGAAGAAGGGATAAGCGATGTTCAGAGGATTTTATAATTTGACCTCCGGTATGCTCACCCAGCAGCGCAATCTCAACGTGGTAGGCAACAACCTGGTCAACGTCTCCACCGCAGGATTTAAGCAGGAGCGCTATACCGCCAGTACCTTTGATGAAGTGATGCTCAGCTGGGCGGGCACCAAGGACAAGAGCTATCAGGAGATCGGCGGCCCTTATGCCTATATCCGTGCCACCAGTCAGATCTATACCGACTACAGCCAGGGAGTGCCTGAGCCCACCGGCATTCTTTTGGACTTTGCCATTGAAGGGCCGGGATTTTTCGCCATTCAGGGGGATGACGGGCAGACCTACTACACCCGCTCCGGCAGCTTTACCCTGGATAACGAGGGCTATCTGTGCTATCCCGGGCAGGGCCGGGTGCTGGATGTGGAGGGTCAGCCCATTCAGCTGCTTACCGACAAAATCGAGGCGGACAACCGGGGACGGATTTTCAGCAGCGCCGGCAATCTGATGGCCCAACTGGGAGTATATGCCTTTGAGGACACCGCACAGCTGACCCGTAACGGCGAGGGCTTCTATACCGGCGGGCAGGCTCAGCTGGATGAAAATCCCCTGGTCCACTGGCAGTACCTGGAGCGGGCCAACGTGGACCTGATCCAGCAGATGACCGAAATGCTCACCTGCCAGCGCTCTCTCCAGAGCGCCGCTCAGGTGTCCAAAATGTACGACACGATGATGACCAAAACCACCGACGATGTGGGCCGGCTGTAAGAAGGAGCGGTGAGACAGCTATGAATCAGTCCTTTTATACCGGTGCTGTGGGCGCACATCAGCAGCTCCAGCATCTGCATGTGCAGAGCAACAACATTGCCAACGTAAACACATATGGCTATAAGGCGGAGCGGGCCCGGTTCAGCGCCCTGATGTACGGAAACGTGCGCGGGATTGAGGAGCCTCTGACGGGAGGCGTGGGAACGCGAATGCTCATGACTTCCACTGACTTCCACGGCGGCGGGGTGGCGGACACAGGCCGGAAGCTGGACTACATGATTGTGGGCGAGGGGTTTTTCGCCCTGGTGGACCTGGCCACCAATGAGGTCACGTTTACCCGGGACGGCTCCTTTACCAAGGCCTCCTATCAGCGGGACAGCGGACAGGTGGACGAGGAAGGCGAGCCTATTCTGGAGGAGGTCTGGTGTCTTGCCGACGGCAGCGGACGCTTTGTCCTCAGCGAGGAGGGCGGTCTGATTGAGATTACCGACGAGGACGAGATGCTTCCGGTGGGTATTTTTGACTACGGAAATTACAATGGCATGACGAGACTCAGCGAGAACCGCTATATGCCCATCGGGAAAAACGGAAATCTCTGGCTGGGCTCGGGCAAGCTGGTTCAGGGGGCGCTGGAGCTCTCCAATGCGGACCTGGCCGATGAGCTGAGCAAGGTAATTGAAGCGCAGCGGGCCTACGGGCTGGCCTTGAAGGTGGTGCAGACCTCTGACGAGATTGAAACCACTATCAATGGTTTGCGCTAAAGGGGGGCGGGTGAATGGAAATTAAAAATTACGATGAGCTTAACAGTCTGGAGCTGGATACACTGCGGGAAATCGGGAGTATCGGCACCGGCAACGCGGCCACGGCGCTGTCTCAGATGCTGGGACAGACGGTGAACATCACCATGCCGGAAGTACGCATCATGGGTTACAATGAAGCCATTGAGTGGATCGGCGGCCCGGAGGAGATCACCGCCGGGGTGCTGGTGAAGCTCAGCGGTCAGCTCAGCGGCATTATGCTGTCGGTGCAGCCGCTGGAATTTGTAAATCTGGTGCTGTCCAGCACCGTGGGGCACGGTGTGGCGGACTACAGCGAATTGACAGAGCTGGGGAGCTCTGCCCTTATTGAGGTGGGAAATATTATGATCTCCACCTTTATCAACGCGCTGAGCGGTCTGGCCAACGTGGATGTCAGCCTGACGGTGCCCGCCTTTACGGTGGACATGCAGGGCGCAATTTTGGCGGTTCCCATGGCAGAATACGGCGGACAGTCCGACTATATTATGACAATCGGCGGGAATTTTGTCTGCGACCACAAGCAGGTCCCCTGCCGACTGCTTCTCTCGCCGGACCTCCGTTCTTTGAATGTTTTATTAAGGAAGCTGGGCGTTAGTAATGGGTAATGGCAACAAATTGACGGTCGGGATCGCAGATATGAAGCTGGCTAAGGGAGAGGGAATGCTGGTCACATACGCGCTGGGCTCCTGTATCGGGATTTGTCTGCACGACCCCGTCTTAAAATTAGGCGCACTGGTACATATCATGCTCCCGCTGAACATGGAGACAGGCCGGAAAAATCCGCTGAAATATGCCGATACCGGAATTCGGGAGACACTCAGGCAGATGGAGGCGCAGGGGGCGAACCGCGCGCGGATCACCGCGAAGATCGCCGGCGGCGCAAAGATGTTTGAGGATAACGGCGGTTCTCTGGGCAGCATCGGCCAGCGGAACATAGAAAGCGTTCATATGAACCTGAGAAAAGAGGGAATCCGCCTGCTGAAAGAGGACGTAGGCGGCGGCGTGGCCCGCACACTGCTCTTTGATGTGGCCAGCGGCCTGGGCTGTGTGCGCAGCTACGGAAGACAGGAACTGATTATTTAAAGCGGCAACCATTGAAGGGAGTGTTCAGAAATGCTGGAAGAGGATAAAAGAGGTATCCTGCTGGAATCAGGCACCAACGAGATTGAAGTAATGGAGTTTACCGTCAACGACAATCTCTACGGGATCAACGTGGCCAAGGTGAGAGAGATTCTCATGAATGCCCCGGTGAAGTCCATGCCCCATGCGCACCCCGCGGTGGAGGGTATCTTCAAGCCCCGGGATCTGGTGATCACAGTGGTGGATCTTCCCCAGTATCTGCTGGGCGTTCCCTGCGAAAAAGGGCCCAAGGACCTGTTTATCATCACCAATTTCAACAAGATGAACATCGCGTTCCGGGTTCACACGGTGGTGGGCATCAGCCGGATCTCCTGGCACGATATTCAGAAGCCGGACAAAACTGTGGCCAGGGGAGAAGAGGGTGTGGCTACCGGTATCGCCCAGTGCGGCGAGGACCTGGTGACAATTCTGGACTTTGAGAAAATTGTGGCGGAGATCGCGCCGGAAACTACCATCCAAATGTCCGAAATTGACCGGCTGGGCCGCCGGGAGCGGCAGGACGCCCCGATTCTGGTGGCGGAGGACTCCATCCTGCTGAGCAAGATGATTCAGGAGGCCCTGCACAAATCCGGGTATGTGAATGTGACCATGTTCAGCGACGGGCAGAGCCTGTGGGACCATCTGGAGAGCCTCCGCAACGAGAAAAAACTGAGCGACAAGGTGCGTCTGATTATTACAGATATTGAGATGCCCCAGATGGACGGCCACCGGCTGACCAAGCTGGTCAAGGACGACAAACAGTTCCAGAAGATTCCCGTTGTGATTTTCTCCTCGCTGATCACCGAGGAAATGCGCCGCAAAGGAAAAGAGCTGGGCGCGAACGAGCAGATGAGCAAGCCGGAGATCGGCCGTTTGGTGGAGGTGATCGACCATCTGCTGGCTATAAATAAGGTCTGAGCGCGGGATAGGAGGCGGCGTACGCGATGAGCAGTAAATATATTGTCCGGCAGCCGATCAAGGATGCTGACGGAGCCATTATTGGTTATGAAATTCTGTATCACGGTGAGAACCAGGCATTTTCCAGCGATAATGGGACTTCCAGCGCAGATTTTGCGGCCGCGGATACAATTTATAACTTTTTGACGCAGAACTCCACGAAGGTGCTGAAGGGAACGCTGAATTTCATGACCTTCACCACAATGCTGCTGATGAAAAAGACCCCCCGCCTCTTCGACAAGCAGGAATTGGTTATCCAGATTGACGACAGCGTGATTATCCATCCTCTGTCTATGCACTTTGTCCAGCAGTACGCCAAAGAGGGGTATAAGATTGCCGTCAACGAGTTCCAGTTTGCCCCCCGCTATCTGGCCCTGCTGGATGGGATTGATTACATCCGCATCAATGCAAAAACAGCCAATGAAATTACCATCCGCAATATCATCGAGATCGGCCATAGCATGAATAAGCGGTGTATTATCACCAACATTGACGACGAGCCACTGTATCGGAAAGCGCTGATGCTGAAACCCGATGCCCTGGAAGGAACCTATGTGGCCGAAAAGCTGACCACGAAGGCCCACAGCAGCTCATATATTCAGAGCAATTTCTTCCGGCTGATGGTGGCTGTGACGCGGGATGAGCCCAATGTGGAAGAAATTGAGCAGATGATCGGGGCGGACGCCAGCTTGTCCTATGGACTGCTGAAAATGGTCAACTCCGCCTATTTTGCCCTGCGTCACCGGGCGACTACAATTCGCCAGGCAGTGATGACGCTGGGGTTGGGGCAGCTGAAGCAGTGGATTTATCTGCTCAGTGCCAGCAACGCCGAAAACGAATTGGACGCGGGTTCAGAGGAATTCCTGAAGCGTTCTTTTATGCGGGCTAATTTTTGCAGCGATCTGGTAGGTTACGCGAAAAATATGACCATTTCTAAGGCAGAAGCCTATTTAATGGGCATGTTTTCTACTCTGAATTACCTGATTGACGCTCCGCTGGAGGAACTGCTGGAGGAGGTGCCGGTGTCCGATGAGATCAAGGAGGCTCTGCTCCACCGGACTGGCCGCTGCGGAATGTTATACGAGCTGGTGCTCAGCTATGAGAACGCCGACTGGGAGCGCATTACCGTTCTGGCTGAGGAGCTGGGCATTCCCGACAATATGATCACCAGCGTCTATTTTATCTGTATGGAAAATGTGGATACCCTGTGGGAACAGCTGACCAATCCCTATAAGAATCAGCTGCCCGCTCCGGAGGAGACAGTGGCGGAAGCGGCGCCCCAGGCATAGGAAAAAAGGGGAAGACGGTTTTTCGGCGGACAGATAAAAAAGGTTCGGCATATCATATGCCGAACCTCAGTCTGTCGAAAAAATTCCCCCGCGGGAAAGCCTCGCAGAGTTTTGCCGCCCTTGGGCGGCAAAATAAAGTTAGAATTGGTCATTTTTGGGGACATGTGCCTCGAAAATGACACATCTCGGCCTGCAAGTGTGCCCAAAGGGTGCGCGCAGCAGGCCGTATCCCCTTTGTCGAAAAAGGCCGGAGGCCTTTTTCGACAGGCTCAGGTTCGGCATATCATATGCCGAACCTTTTTATGCGCGGGAATATGCCACGCCAAGCGGCCGGGAACAGCCGTCAACGGGTGTGATGGGGCCGCCTGTAAACGACTTCACAGGCCTTGAGCAGCTGCGCGGTGATATCGCTGCTGTACTGCCCCTCATAAAAGGTGAGCTTGGGAATACGGTCTCCCACGTCCATAACCACATATTTAGGGGGAAGATGATTGAGCGCCAGTGCTTTTACATCGTCCATACACTGATGGCAGGTGCACAGGCCGAACATTTTAGCGTATTTCTCCGCCTTTTCCTCTACCAGCACCTGCATAACATTGATGTAAGTGCTGTGATTGACCGCCTCCAAAGAGCTGTCAAAGGCCGCGGGCGGCGTGCTTTGAACAGGAACGGACACGGGAGGCTCCTCCACAGGCGAAGGCGCAGCCTCCTCCACAGGCACGGCGGAAACGACAGGCGGTTCCTCAGGGGCGGCGGATACAGGGAGCTCCTCCACAGGCGCCGCAGGAACGGGCGCTTCCACGGAAGCGGGTGCCTCTGCCGGGGAAACTGCGGCGGGCGCGTGGGGAGCAGCGGAAGCCGCCGCCGGAGGCGCCGGCTCCGCCGGTGTGCCGGAGGCGTTCAGCTCCTCTTCCAGGGCGTCCTCCAATGCGCTTTTAATCTGGACGGAGACGGCGGCGTCCGGCGCCAGAGAGGAGATAATGGGGGGGAGTGAGGCGGAAGCGGAGGCGGGGTCGGATGTCTCTTCGGTCTCAGCGGCAGGGGCGGTGTCCTGCTTTTTGCTGAGCAGGTTCATGACCCGTGCGGTTTTGCTGGTTTTAGAACGGTCGTTTTCTTTCGCTGCCATGATATGATACGCTCCTTATCTAAATCTATGGTCGCTGGGCCCGGCGGAGCCGGACAGGACTGTGGTCTTTCGTGGGAAGACTATGCGGCCGCAGGGCGGTTCATGCGGGTCAGCCCCAAAAGGAGAACCCGCTCTTTTTGGGAGCAGCAAAGCGCTCGCCCCCTACGAAGTCAACCAGGGACTGAAAGTCCTGGGCGGGCTTGGATTTGGGCTGATAGGTCAAAACGCTCTGGCCGTGGGCGGGGGCCATTGCCACGCCCACGCCCCGGTGAACCTTAAACTTAAATACCTGGCTGTCCAGCTGCCGGGCCACTTCCTCCGCTAGATCCAGGATTTCCCGGGAAAGGGTCAGACGGGGGTTGAATTTGTTGAGCAGAATGCCCAGCACCTTCAGGTGCGGATTGAAGGACGCACGGACGGTCTCGATGGTCTCCTGGAGCTGAGTAATGCCCACCAGACTGAGCACCTCGGCCTCCATGGGGACGATCAGCCCGTCGGAGGCCACATAAGCGTTGACGGTCAGCACATTGAGGGCGGGAGGCGTGTCGATGATAATGAAATCATACCGGGAGCGGACCTGGGAGATCTGCTGGTCCAGCAGAAACTCCCGGCGGGGGGCGGTGAACTCCAGCTCCGCGGCGGAGAGCATGATGTCCGAGGGCAGTACGTCGCCGTAGTCGGTGGCGGCGATGGCCGACTCGATCGGGCAGGACCCCTTCAGCACATCATAGATGGTGCTTCCGGTGTCGGTATCCACGCCTAAAGTGAATCCCAGATTGCCCTGGGGGTCCAGGTCAATACCCAGGACCTTGGCCCCCCGCTGGCTGAGGCCGCAGACCAGGGCGGAGGCGGTGGTGGTTTTTCCTACGCCGCCCTTTTGATTGGTGACTGTAATGATCTGTGTCAAGGCTGATTCCCTCCCACAACAAAAACTCGGAGAAAACTCTTAACTTTACTATACTACATGTCGATAAAAAAATATAGAGGTAGATCAGGAAAAAATAAAAATTTTTTCCTTCTTCGACAAATACTTTATTATCAGCGGGCGGCAGACCGCCGCCCTTGCTCAGGAAAGGAGTGGACAGGACATGGCATCCATCACCAGCTTGAGTAACAGCTCCGCCAGCAGCATTTACGGTACGCGCAACATACTCAGCGGCCTTGCCAGCGGCATGGATACAGAGTCCATGATCGAGAACGCGATCTCCGGTATTAAACTTAAAATCTCTGCGCTGGAACAGAAGCGCACCAAGGTAGAGTGGAAGCAGGAGGCTTACCGCAGTATCATCGACAAGATGGCCAATTTCACCCAGAAATATACCTCTTACGCCTCCAGCACCAACCTGCTCAGCAATTCGTTTTTCAACAGCGCGGTAAGAACCTCCGCCGCCGGAAAATACGCCGAAAAAGTTACTGCCAGCGGCAAGACCTCCAGCGATGTCCAGCTGCTGGGCGTCAGACAGATGGCCACGGCAGCGACTTATAAGGTGAACAGCTTGGGCGGAGGGGCGGCCAGCGGCGCCGGCGCCGTTACGGGCAGCCAGGTGGACCTGGCCGAGACCCTGCCCCAGAGCACCATCACCGGCAGCATGACCCTGAAGTACGGCGGAAGCCGCACCATTGACCTGGAGTTCGGCGAGCTGGATATTTACCGCACGCCGGAGGAGCTGGCCGATGGAATCCGGGAGCAGCTGAAAGAGATCAGCGTTACCACCAGCAGCGGCGAGCAGAAAAAGGCCAGCGAGATTGTGGACGTAAAGGTCCAGGGCGGCAGTATTGTCTTTGGAGACGCGCAGAACGCGGGAAACAGCGTCATAATCTCCTCCGCCTCCGGCAAGCTGAAGGATACCCTGGGGATTAACACCAAAGACAAGCCCAGCCAGATTCAGCTGGCCGGCAAGACCATGTGGGACGACACGGCCACGCTGGGTGAGTATCTCAACGACAAATCCCTGAATGTCAATCTGGACGGGGTCAGCAAAACAATCGACCTGCCCAAATATGAAAAGGGGCAGAGCGCCAAGGATTACCTGAGCAAGCTCCAGGAGAATGTAGATAAAGCCTTCGGCAAGGGCAAGCTCCAGGTGAGCGGCGGCGACAACAGTGAGGGGGGAAAGTTTACCTTCACCATGAAGCCCGCCCAGGCAGGCTCCACCCTGAACGTGAGCGGGACAGCGGCCAAGGCCATCGGCCTGCCCAAAAACGGACAGTCCAGCTATCTGGAGGTTTCCAAAAGCCTGGGAGAGCTGCTGGGAGATAAGTGGAGCGAAGTGGAGAGAAACGGGGAGATCATCGCTGCCGAGGGGGATGTCCGCGAGGTCAAGGACAAGAACGGCAACGTGATCTACCATGTGGATGAGACCGGCGCCCGGGTGAAGCAGACCTATGACGGCAAGTGGTTCCAGGCGGACAGTGAGGGCGAGTTCCTGTATGAGGTAAAGGTCAACGATGTGTCCGTGGGTAAGTTCTCCAAGAACAGCAGCCTGGAGAGTGTCATGAACGCCATCAACTCCAATGCTGACGCCGGCGTCAAGGTCAGTTATTCCAAGGTCTCCGATCAGTTCCAGTTTACCGCCAATGACACCGGCGCCAACGGCCGGATTGAGTTTGACGGGGTGAGCAGGGCGCTGTTTGGAGCGGGCGGCAACGCGGACAGCGCCAGTACCGGCGACGCCGATGGAGTGGGCTTTACGGCAGGCAAGGACGCCATCCTCTCCATGAAGGTCAACGGCACCCAGTATACGGATATTACCCGCAGCAACAACAGCTTTGAGGTGGACGGCCTGACCATCAACCTCAAAGGCGAGTTCGGCTATACGGATAAGACCGGGGATGACGGCACGGTAGTGAAGGAGCTGGATAAGGACAGTGAGCCTGTCACCTTCAGTACCACCTCTGACTCCGACAAGATTGTGGACGCGATTAAGAGCATGGTGGAGGACTACAACGCCATGGTCACGGAGATCAAGAACGCCTACAGCACCCAGCCCGCCACCAAAAACGGCAAGGCCAACGGCAACCGGTACGAGCCGCTGACAGATGAAGACAAAGCTACCATGTCCGACAGCGCGATTGAAGCCTATGAGGAGAAAGCCAAGCAGGGATTGCTTTTTGCCGACTCCAATCTGAGCGGGCTGTACAGCAAGCTGCGTTCCGCCATTGTGCCCGGCGGCGCCGACGGGCAGACGCTGCGGGAGATCGGCATCAGCACCTCTTACAGCGGCGGCCTGACCACCCTCACGCTGGATGAGAAGGCCCTGCGGGACGCCCTGGAGAGCGACCCGGACAAGGTGCGCAACGCCTTTACCAAGTCCAAGGAGAGCGGCTCGTCCAGCAACGGGCTGATGCAGTCCCTGCTCCAGCCCCTGAACACCTATGCCAAGACTACCGGCGAACCCAAGGGCATCCTGATTACGCACGCGGGCTCGATCAAAGCGCCCAACTCGCTGAACAGCAACACCCTGAAGAGACAGATGGACACCATCGACAAGCAGATTGAACGCTGGGAGGATAAAATGTCCGACCAGATTGACCGTTATACCACCAAATTCTCCAAGCTGGAGCAGCTGATTGCCCAGATGAATTCCCAGAGCTCGGCGCTGATGGGACTTATGGGCAACAGCGGCTACTGAGCCGGGAGTACCAAAGGAGTCGGCAATGGATAACAAAGGGTTCCGGGAGTATCGGGATCAAAGAGAACAGACCATCAACGCCATGTCCCCGGGGGAACTGCTTTTGTTGCTCTATGACGAGCTGGTCAAGCGGCTGATGCGAGCGGAACTGGCCTTAAAGAAGCCTGATTATGACCTGTTCGAGGCTGACATAGACCGGAGCCTGGAAATTATCCGCTACCTGGACGATACACTGGACCGGCAGTATTCTGTGGGCAGGGACCTGGCGCGGCTCTACGACTTTTTTGGCTATGAGCTCAACCGCGTGAAGGCCGGACGCAACAAGACTGAGCTGGAGCGGGTAAAGACCATGGTGATAGAGCTGCGGGACAGCTTCCGCGAAGCGGAGAAGAGCACCCGGGCTGAGGCCGAGGCCGGAAGATAAGGCGGGGGACATGGAGCAGGAGGAACTGAAAAAGGCCCTGGTTCAGACCAAACGGATGGGCAATCTGCTCAACGAGGTGCTGGACCTCTCCCAGCAGATGGCTGAGGCATTGGACCGCAATGACCAGGTGGCGGTGGAGATGCTGGTTGCCATGCGGCAGGAGCCCATTGCCAGGCTGGAGTGTTCTCAGCAGGCCCTTCGGGAGCTGACAGAGGGTCTGGAGGAGCCGGAGGAGGCCCTGCGGATATCTCTGCTGCTCAACGGCGGAGAACCGGAGAATCCGGAGGAGCAGGCCCTGACCAACCAGGTGGCCGCCAATGGGCGGCGGCTGAAGCAGGTGCTGGAGCTGGACAGAGTGCTCAGCCAAAAGATAACGCGGGACAAATCCATTTATTGAGCAAAAAGGCATCGGTCCGGTGAAAATCGGACCGATGCCTGAACACGGCTTTCGGTATTAAGGCGTTTGACTGGAATAGGACTCTTCCAAAAGAGGCTCCTCCGTGTAAAGCGACCACAGGGGTGCGCCGTTGTGGGTACTGGTGGAGAGCTCATCCAGAATGATCTGGGGGTCCCAGACGGAGAGACTCCGCTCGGGGCTGTTGGGGTCGGCCACCAGAACTTCTCCGCTGAGGGTTACGCCGCGCAGAAGGATGAAGTGCCCCCGGTTGGTGAAGTGGCCGGGACCCATGAGCGCCACCATGAGCTTTCCGCTGAGAAGCTCATCCAGCAGCGCCTCCGGGGTCCGCTCAACAAAGGATTCCGCCTGGAGACCGAAAGCCCGGGCCGTACCCTCCACGATGGAGAGATAAGAGCCGCTCTTCCGGGCCCAGTATCCGTGCTCCACCGCCCACTGGGACATGAGGGCGGGATCGGTCTGAGTGTCTGTCAGACTGGCTACTGCCATGGCCATAGCCGTAGGGCCGCACCCATAGCCGCCGATTTTGTCACTGCCGTAGGGCAGGCTGGACCACGCCTCGTCCCCCTGGCAGAAATATACAATGTCAGTAGAGCCTCCCGTGAGGAACTGCTGCCCCTCCGTCAGTACCAGCTCTGTGACTGCGGGGTCGCTGACCGGAAGGACGTCTGTTAAGGTGGGCTCACCTGCCATCTGATTTTCCGGCTCCGGCTCCGGCTGGGGTTCCGGTTTGGGGGCGGTGAACTCGGCCCAGGCGGTCTGGAGCTGTCCGGCGGCGCCCTCCAGAAGAGCGGCGGCGCTTTCGGCGGCGGAGCGGCAGGCCCCGGCCGCGGCTGCGGCGGCCCGGCGGACAGGAGCGGTGATGAGCTCGTACTGCTCCGGCGCAAAGTACCGGCAGGCAGCCAGCTCCACACCGCCAATGCACAGAAGGGCTAAAAGGACGACCAGCACAATATTTCGTTTTTTGTGGTTGGATGGGGGCTGCCGTTTCACACCTGCACCTCCGGAAAGAGACTGATGCCTCATATTATAGCAGGATTCCGGTGGTTTGCAATCCCGGACCGCAGAAAGCGATGCTTATGACCAGGAGACGCTTATGCCCACTATCGAATTGGAAAACGTGACAAAGCTATACAAGCAGAAGAAGCGGCGCCGAGGCGACAAGCGGTATGAGGTCGGTGTGGAGCAGGTGGACCTGACCATCCGGCAGGGGGACTTTGTGTTTGTAATCGGCAGCAGCGGGGCGGGCAAGAGCACGCTGCTCAGCCTGATTGCAGGGCAGACCAGGCCCACCCGAGGGCGGGTGTACGTAGGGCACAAAGACCTGTCCTGGATGATGAAGCTCAGCCGGAACCGGGCCTCTATTCTGTTTGGAAAGGTCTGGCAGGAGCCAACCCTGATCCGCAACCGGACGGTAGGGGAGAATCTGGCTCTGGCCAACCGGATTGTCAGCCCCAGGGACGGGGAGCGCCAGCTTGTGCCCAAGGTAAAAAAAGTGCTTGGGCTGGTGGGACTGCCGGGCTTTGAGGACAAGTACCCGGTGGAGATGTCCATCGGCGAGGCCAGACGGGTGGAGCTGGCCAGAGCGCTCATCGGCAGTCCGCCGATTTTGGTGCTGGATGAGATTACCGCGAATCTGGATGACGACAGCATCTGGGATGTATTTCACCTGCTGACGGAGCTCAACCGGCGGGGGACCACGATTATTATGGCGACCCATGCCAGCCAGTATGTGAATATTATGCGCCGCCGGGTGATTACGCTGGTGGACGGGAAGATATTCGGAGATGTGAAGAAGGGCAGATACGGGGACGTGACGGAAAAAAAGCGAACTGTTTTGACCGCCTACGGAACCGATTTGATATAAAAATAAGCAAACAATGAGGAGGAACGTGCGCATGTTCAAGAATATGAAAATCCGGAAAAGTCTCATTATCGGTTACGGCGTCACCATCGTAGTTTCTGCCATTATCATCATTGCGTCGCTGATTCTGATGAATGTGCAGAAGAGGCAGTATACCGACATCCTGGAGCGCTATGTGGGGGCCAATGAGCTGGTCTCCGAGTGCCGCATTGATTATAACATCGCCGCCCGCAACCTGCGCGATGGCGTGCTGTCCGGCAATGCGTCCAGCCTGGACACCACCCTGGCGAAGATCGATGAGCTGAGCGGTCAGATTACCGAGCTGAACGACAAATACCCCCTGGAGAACAGAAGCGAGCTGAATACCTTTGTCAACCTGATGAGCGATTGGGAAAAGGAGGCCGCCAGCATCTGCGCCACGGCCCGCACCGACCGCACCGGGGCCAGTGAGATGATCGTGACAAGCTGCACCCCCGTGCTGAATGAGATGGCCAAAGCCGGGGACGCCCTGGCTGAAACGCTCCAAAAGGCGCAGGCTGATATTATCAAGCAGCAGAACACAGTATCCAACATTGCGCTGGTGGTTATTGTGGCTGTCATGATAATTGCCACCATCGCGGTGCTCCGCATGGCGCTGGGCATCATCAAGAGCATTGTGGAGCCGGTAAACCAGGTACACAACGCTCTGAACGGTTTCAGCGAGGGCAAGCTGGACATCAATGTGGATTACGAGAGCGGCAGCGAGCTGGGCGAGATGTGCAACGCCCTGCGCACCAGCCAGAAGGTGCTGGGCGAGGTCATTGCCGACACCTGCCGTCTGCTGGAGGAAATGGGCAACGGCAACTTTGACGTGCGCTCCAAGGATGCGACCATGTATGTGGGCGCCCTGAGCAGCATTCTGGCCTCCGTACGGGCCATTAACAGCAATCTCAGCGACGCCCTGGTGCAGATCGACCAGAGCGCCGAGCAGGTCTCCGCCGGGGCCGAGCAGGTCTCCACCGGCGCCCAGGCTCTGGCACAGGGCGCCACCGAGCAGGCCAGCGCGGTGGAGGAGCTCTCCGCCACTATCGCGGATATCTCCAACAACTCCCGCAACAACGCCAAGAACAGCGAGGAGGCCATGCGCCACTCCCAGGACGCCGGACGGCAGGTCACAGAGAGCGCCAAGTACATGGAGCAGATGGTCCGGGCTATGGAGAAGATCTCCGTATCCTCGGAAGAGATCGGCAAGATTATCGCCACCATTGAGAACATCGCCTTCCAGACCAACATTCTGGCGCTGAACGCCGCGGTAGAGGCCGCCCGCGCAGGTTCCGCCGGCAAGGGCTTTGCCGTGGTAGCCGACGAGGTGCGCAACCTGGCCTCCAAGTCCGACGAGGCCGCGAAAGCCACCAAGGAGCTCATCGAGCGCTCTATTGAGTCCGTAAAAGAGGGCAACGATATCGTTAAGAACGTGTCCGAATCCCTGGATAAGACTGTGTCCAGCTCGGAACAGGTGGTAGAGGCCATCCAGATGATTACCCAGGCCGCCGCTGAGGAGGCCGAGGCCATTACCCAGGTGACGGAGGGCATCGACCAGATTTCTTCCGTAGTACAGACCAACTCCGCCACCAGCGAGGAGTCTGCCGCCGCCAGCGAGGAGCTGTCCAGTCAGGCTGCCCTGATGAAGGAGCTGCTGTCCCGCTTCCGCCTGCGCCGGGATGGGACTGCCTCCTATGCCCCCAAGAGCAGCAGCTACGCCCCCCCCAGCTACGCTGACGACACGCCGGACGAGGCCGACGACAGCATGGCCTCCAGCGTATTCAGCAAATACTGAGAACTTGCAGCCACAACTGTTGAACGCTGTCTGACCGGTCCTTTTTCCGGTGGAGTGGCCGCGCGTCCTCAGGTGTAAGCGCAGGTCCCGGCAGAAACGCCGCCGGGACACCGGCCGAAAGACAGTATTCCGCACTTCCATAGAGAATAAAAACTCCACAGGGCACGGCCCGGGTACGGCATGATGCCCGGCAGCCCCCGCACTGCCAGGAGGCGGCAGGCCCTGCCGTCTCCTGGCAGTTTTGTACACACTTTGAGACGCGAGAGGAGCGGCTGTATGGCAGAGTATAAGGCGCAGGAAAAAGAATTGATTTTCGCGCTGGATATCGGAACCCGCAGTGTAGTGGGGGTGGTGGGCAGAAGTGTGGGCGACCGCTTTAAGGTCCTGGACATTGAGCAGGCCGAGCACAGCAGGCGGGCTATGATGGATGGTCAGATTGACGACATCAAGCAGGTGGCTGCCCTGGCCCGGACGGTCACAGGCCGCCTGGAGGCCAGGCTCGGGGTGAAGCTGGAGCGGGTATGCGTGGCGGCGGCCGGGCGCGCCCTGCGCACCCAGCGGGGCTCGTTTACCCTGGAGCTGCCGGAGGAGCAGTCCATTGAGGCAGAGCAGATCGGCCAGCTGGAGACCGGCGCGGTATCCGCGGCGGAGGAGGCGCTCCAGGCCGACGACGGCGGCCGCCGCCAGCTTTTCCTGGTAGGCTATACGGTGGCCCAGTACCGGCTGGATAATTATCCTCTGTCCAACCTGCAATACCACTCCGGACGGAGGGCTGAGGCAGATGTGGTGGCCACTTTCCTGCCCGGCGAGGTGGTGGAGAGCCTGTATGCCGCTATGCGGACGGCGGGCCTTCAGGTGGCCAGCATGACATTGGAGCCCATTGCCGCCATGAACGCAGCAATTCCGGCAGAGCTGCGGCTGCTGAATCTTGCGCTGGTGGATATCGGCGCGGGCACCACAGATATCGCCATCTGCCGGGATGGAAGCGTGGTGGGCTATACCATGGCGACGGTGGCCGGCGACGAGATCACCGAGGCCATTATGAAGGCGTTTTTAGTAGACTTTAAAACCGCGGAGCAGATTAAGCGGGATATGGGCGGCGAGGAGATGATCCGCTGCCGCAATATCCTGGGCCAGGAGGAGCGCATTTCCACGGCCGAAGTGACGGCCGTTATTCAAGAGCCTATGGGCAGGCTGGCCCAGGCCATCGCCAAGCAGGTGGTGGAGGTCAACGGCGCGGCTCCCTCCGCCCTGTTTCTGGCGGGAGGCGGCAGCAAGCTGGCCGGACTGCGGGAAAAGGTGGCTGGAGCCCTGGAGATGGACGGGAACCGGGTGGCAATCGCCGGAAATAACTACGCTCTGAGCGTCTTTTCCGACGGAGTGGAGCTGGAACGGCCGGAATATGCCACCCCGCTGGGTATCGCAATTTCAGCGGGGCTGGGGCTGCTCAACGACAGCTACGTGGTTCTGCTCAACGGCGAGCCGGCCAAGCTCTTCCGCAGCGGGGTGCTGAAGCTCCAGGACATCCTGCTGATGAACGGCTATAATTACGCGGATATGCTGGGTAAGACTGGTAAGAGCCTCAGCCTCACTGTAGACGGCAAGCATCTGGTTTTCCGGGGAGAACCGGGGATTCCGGCGGTCTTGCGGGTCAATGAGGAGGAGGCCGCCCTGTCCACCGTGGTCCATGCGGGGGATCAGATCCGCTTTGTCCCCGCCAGGCATGGCGCTCCTGCGTCGAAAACCCTGCGGGAGCTGCTGGGCCCCGATTTTGTGGGCCGGGCGCTGGTCAACAACGCGGAGGCGGAGTTTGACAGGCCGCTGAATCAGGGGGATGTGGTGCTGACCCTGCGGGGGGCGGCTCCTGTGACGCGTAAACCTCCTGCTGCCCCCGCCCCCGCCCCTGCGCCTGCGCCCGCGCCGGTGTATCCGCCGGCAGGAGCTCCGGCGTCCGTTCCGGCGCCTCCGCCTGTGCAGTGTGTGCCGGCGGCTCAGCCCACAATGGTGCGTCCCAGAACACTGAACGTCATCCTGAACGGCACGCCCCTCTCTCTGCCTGTAAAGGAGAACGGCTCACCCTACTATCTGATGGACCTGCTCCAGTATTCGGGGATTGATTTTGAGAAGGTGGACCGTCCGGTCCGGCTGGAGGTAAACGGAGTGGAGCAGGGCTTTCAGTGCGAGCTGCGGCCCCAGGACAGCGTTACCATCTGCCTGGTCTGACGGTAAGCGCCGGATTGTACGGGGCCCGGCGAAGCATTTTTTCAAGGAAACGGAGTATGAACGGCATGGATCGTAAGCAACTCAAAAGGCTTCTCCTGCTGCTGCTCTGCCTCTGCCTGCTGGCGGGGTGCGGCAAAAAGGACGAGGAAGAGGACCCGGAGGACGGGGAGGAGGCCGGTTCCGAACTGCTGGCGGAATATACGGTGGGGGACCAGACAGTGGCTGCTCTGTCAACGGAGGAGAGCGGCGTGAGTGTGGATACGCTGGTCACTTATACGTACAGCGGCCTGAGCGATACCGGGAAGGCCGCCGCCGGTTATGCCTCCCAGCTCCAGGGGGAGGAGTCCGGATTTTCGATTGTGGATGAGGAGTACGTCCGGTGCGACGGACCGGATTACACCCAGCCGGAGGGACAGGTCCTGCTGGCGAAGAACATCGAGGCCTCCGCTGCGGCGGAGGGTGGTGGGGGCGGCGAGAGCGCCGCGCCCGCGGCCCCGGTGAACCAGGTGCTCTATGTGCGGATCTCCTGGGACGAAGAGGCCTGTACGGTAGCCGCTGATACCGCCGAGGGCCGGGTGACATCCCCCCCGCCGCCGCCGGCCGGCATGAGCCTGGTGGAGGCTCAGGACTATCTGGCTGGCCTGTCCCCTGCGGTACTGGGGCTGACCGGAGAGTCTATGGAGGAGTATACCATCTATACCATGAACGGGGCGGTTCTGGTGGACGGAAATCCCTGTATCCGGATGAATGTCTATAGCAGTGACAACCCTCAGCATACCAACGAGCTGGCGGCCTGCTTCCTGATGAACGGGAACGGCACCCACCTGTATCGTCTGGACCCGGAAACCAATACGGTGGAGGAGCTGGATGTGGTACGGGGCAGATAGCCCCCCGTTTTAGAAAGCCGGGAGTAGAAGACCCGCCGGATGAGACGCCGCCGGAACCAGCCGGAGCTTCTCCGGGGTGCCCTCCAGCAGGAGAGCCTGTCCGGATGCGGCGGGGGAGCGCTGTTCCAAAAAGAGAGGCGTCAGGATGCCCTCCAGCACGCCCACCGTGGAGCGCAGGGAGAGGGCGTCCCTGGGAGTCAGGGCCTTTGCCAGGGCGGGAGCTACACGGACGATGTTCAAGCCATGCTCGCGGCCCAGCGCCATCATCTGCCGGGCTGTCACCGCGGCCCTGGCCTCCTCCGGCAGAGTCTGAAACCCGATCAGGCCGCTGAAGCGCCCGGCGATTTCCCGCAGAACCCCGCTGCGGGTCAACGCTTGGCGGGCGGCCTCATCCGCCAGAAATAACCGCTGTGCCAGACCGACAGGGCCGGAAAGCACAGCGGCTTTTTCTGTTTCCGGAGGGGGAGATGCGGTCTCCGGAGACGAGAAACCCAGCCTGCGTGGGCCTTTGGCGGACAGGTCGGCATTGGTGGTGAAGAGAAAGATGCACCGGCGGAAATCCAGTTCCCGGCTGCCGGACGAGTCCTCCTGCCGGGCGGTGCAGCGGCCCTCGTCCAGAATGGACATAAAGACCTTCAGCACCTCTGGATGGGCCTTGTCCAGCTCATCGAACATAAAAACGGTGCAGGGATTTCGCCGGACGGCCTCCAGGACAGGTGGGTCCTCGTAACCCACATATCCCGGCGGCGCTCCGGTGAGGCGGTAGACCGAGTGAGCCTCGGTGAAGGTATTCAGCTCGGTCCACACCAGCTGGTAACGCGCTTCACCTATACAGCGGTTCAGGGCGGGAACGGTCTGTTTGGCCAGCTCGGACTTGCCCACGCAGGTGGGACCGTAGAAGATCAGCGAGAGCGGCCGGACCGGGGCCTGCTTGCAGATATGGCCGTAAAGCCGGAAGGCGGCGGCCTCCACAGCGTCATACTGCCCCAGCACCTGGGCCTGAAGTGTGTGATTCAGCTGCACAAAGCCCTCGGGCATGGCCGGGCCGGGGCGCAGGGCGGCGGCGTCCTGGTCCAGGTCTTGGAGGCAGGCCGCCAGAGCGCTGAAGCTGGGGAAACGGCGGAGGGAGTCCCCCTCCCAAAAGGCGGACAGCCGGGGATTGGGACCGTGGTAGGCCACCTGGGGCCGGAAATAGAGGAGGTACTCCGTCCCATCCCGCCAAAAGCCCACCCGGGCCTCCGCCGGGGCGCACCCGGCCGGAAGCTGGCAGCGGGGGAATTCATAGCTGTGCCCCTCCCGGGCGCAGGCGTCGATCCACCCTCTCAGCCGGGCGTAGCCGGAGGGACCACAGGCGCAGAATTGCGAAAAATCCATTGAAAAACCTCCTGACAGGAGACAGACAGGGGACCGGCGTAAACGGTCCGCGGCCCCGGGCGGAGATTGGGATGGAACCGCCGCCGCAGGTGGGCTGTCCGAATAAGTTTTGTCAGAGATAGTATAGCCAAAAAATTCCTGCCGGAAGCCGAAAATTTCAGGGGCGGCGATTGGGAGGCTGTCTACAGCCGGAACAGAGGGCGTCTGACCTGTCAGGGACAGCGCTCTGCCAAAAATTTATGTCAACCTTTTTGCCCGGCGGCATTGACGCGGCCGGACGGATACGGTAGAATGAAAAGGCATTTGCGCGGTTTGACGCCGCGCATCCCACCACGACGGAAGGGGAGCCGCTATGAAAAAATGCCTTTCTATTTTGCTGCTGCTGGTCCTGCTCTGCGGATGGATGCCCACCGCTTCGGCGGCCGGGACCGCAGGCAGAGGGACCGTTTTCTTTTATGACGAGACCGCCCGCCGCTATCAGGAGGCGGTGACGACCGACCTGGTTTCCCTGACTCTGGACGGGAGCCCGCTGGTTCCGGAGGGAGCCCCGGCGCTGATTCAGTATCTGGGCGCAGACGGCCGCACGCTGGTGCCGGTGCGTACGGTGGCAGAGGCACTGGGCGCTACGGTGTCGTGGGTGCCTGAAAACCGGCAGGTGCTTCTGCTGCGGGGGGAGAACGTCATCGTACTTACGCTGGGCTCGGCCACCGCGGTGGTGGATGGAACGGCTATGGAGCTGCCCGGCGGCGTAGCCGCCGGCGTGGTGAAATGGGAAGGACGGGAGAGCACCATGGTGCCCCTGCGCTTTGTCTCCGAACAGCTGGGAGCCGCGGTGGATTGGGACAACGCCACCTTTACCGCCGGGCTCTCCACCGCTTCTGTCCCGGAGCCGGAACCCTCGCCTACCCCCGGTCCGGAGCCCACGCCCGCGCCCCCCGCCAGGGAGGACCGGGGGTTTGTCACCGGGGTGGTCTCTGACCCGGATATGCAGACGGTGTCAATCCGTACCGACCACATGCCCGACTACCGGGTGCTGGACCTGGGGGACCGGGTGGCGGTGGATGTACTGGGGGCGGTGCTGACCAGCGGAGAGCTGAACATGGTGACAATCCCCGTGGACAACGACCTGATTTTGTCGGTGCGCTATTATCAGCATGAGGACGACCTGGGGTACGGATATCCGCACACCGTGCGGGTGGTGCTGGACCTGACCCGGGGTGTGTCCTATTCCCGGAACCTGACGGTGACGGCGGGGAGCGGTGGAATCCACATCAGCGCGTTTCCCGCCGGCGAAGGGGAGAATTTTGTCCCCTCTACCCCCATAGACCCCAACAAATCCACAGTGGTGATCGACCCCGGACACGGCGGGGAGCGGACGGGGGCGGTCTACCCGGATGCCTGGGGAAATGACGTTCTGGAAAAGGACCTGTCCCTGTCCATGAGCCTCAAGCTGCGGGACCTACTGCTTGCGGCGGGGTATAATGTAGTTATGACCAGAGAGGACGACCGGGATGTGGACCTGTACCGGCGGGCGGACATTGCCAACGCGGTGGAGGCGGACCTGTTTGTCAGCGTGCACTGTAACGCCTCCGGCACGGTGCCGGAGTTTCAGGGCATCTATACCTATCACCACCCGGAGAGCCAGCGGGGGGCTCGCCTGGCTGAGGCTATACAGCTGCCCCTGTGCCAGCTGACGGGAGCGATCGACCGGGGAATCAAGGACGCGGATTTTGTGGTTCTGCGGGAGACGGAGATGTGCGCGGTGCTGGTGGAAACCGGCTTTATGTCCAATGCGGAGGAGCTGGCGAAGCTCTGCGACAGCGGCTATCAGAGCCAGGTGGCCCAGGGCATTGCCGAAGGCGTGGTCCGCTATTTAAACGGGCTGAGAGGAAGATAGGAGACTGACGGGAGGGAGAGCGATGGAGGAGGAACTTTCCGCCGCGCTGGAGGCGGCCCGGGAGGATGAGCTGCTGAAGGGGCGCGCCTTCCGGGGACAGACGGCGGAAGGGGTGGACTGTACCGGGCTGGACTGGAAGGAGTGCGCCTTTGAAAAGTGCCTGTTCCAGGACTGCGATTTTACCCGCGCCGCTTTTTATGGGGTCCGGTTTGCCGGCTGTGATTTTTCCGGGTGCCGCCTGCCCCAGAGCTACTGGCAGGACTGCCTTGTGGAGGACTGCAAGGGGGACGGGTGCGACCTGCGCCGCTCCCGGTGGAAGGGGTGCAGGGTGGAGCGCTCGCTTTTCCGGTACGCCAATTTCTCCGGTTCGGTGTTCCAGCGCACCGGCGTCTTTGATTCCAACTGGAGCGGCGCGGTGCTTACCGAGCTGCGGCTCAGCCGCACCCGCCTGGTGCGGGTGGAGCTGAACGGTGCGGACCTGTTCCGTACGCCGTTGAAGGGGATGGACCTGAGCTCCTGCGCCATTGACAACATTACGCTGTCAGAGACCTGCGCTGAGCTGAAGGGGGCCGTGCTGGACCCGTCCCAGGCCCCGGTGGTAGCCCGCATTCTGGGAATCCGCATTTTAGAGCGTTAAAGTCTGTTTATCATCTCCCCGTGCCTGTCTTGGCGGCGGATGTTCCGTCCTCGGCTCCTTTTCTCATTATTTCTGGAAACTCTAAATCGTAAAATTCCCCGGCAGGCTTTTGGGATGCCGGGGAATTTTTATATGGAGCTTTGCAGATACAGCGCCAGTTCCAGCTGCAGGCGCGTGCCCGGGTCGCTGAGGTCCGCCTCCAGCAGGCTTTGAATGCTTTTCAGCCGGTAAGATACGGTATTATAGTGGACATAAAGTTCCTGCGCCATGCGGCGCTGATTGCCAAGACAGCGAAAATAGCAGGCTAAGGTCTCCAGCAGTTCTTCGCGGTGGGGAGTTTCGGGGAGAGCCAGCTTTTTTAAGACATCCCGGATGAAAGTTTTGATTTCCTGATGGGGGTCGTTGGCATAGAGCAGGCGCAGAATGCCTAGCTGGTCAAAGCGCAGAAAACAGCTTCCGCTTTTACTGCGGGCTGTATTTAGGGAAAGCTGTGCCTCCCAGCTGCACTGAGACAGCCCGGAAATGCCGGCGTGGGAACGGCTGCACCCGCCGGAGAGAACCAAAGCGGGATAGTCCCGGCCCAGCTGCTCAAAGAGATTTGACAGGCCCTCCAGAGTCAGGGGCTCTTCGGGTTCAGCAGCAGTGAGCAAAATCAGGTCGTCTCCGCCCTGGGACATAATATGGAGACTGGCGGGCAGGGCCTCCAGTGCTTGCCGCAGGGTCTGGAAGAATGCAGTACGCTGAAAAATTACCGCATACCGTCCCATGTCTGCCGCCGGTTCAATGTGAAGGCGCAGAAGAGTGTGCTGTCCGGCCAGATGAAGGCCGAAAGCGTCGGCACGGTTCTGCTCCCAGGCGGCGTCTATGATGCGGTCGGAGACCAAGTGGAGAAAAAATTCAAGGAATCTGGCCTCTTCACGCTCCCGGACCGAGTGTTCCCGGGAGATTTCCAGGGGAATGGCCTGGAGAATCTGGGACAGCATCTCGCTGCCGGCAGGGGGGCGGCCGCTTGCCTGACATAAGTAGAGGGCCCCAAAGCTGTGGCCGTCCAGCTCCATTTCATAGACGTCAGCCTCTGCCAGAATAGCCTGCCGCAGCGCGTCCCCATCCAGGTTCCGGAAGCGGGCGTCTCCAGGGGAAAGACTGCAGGCCTGACGGCGGTTTACACTGTCTACCAGGAGGACAGTCCCGCCGGTGATCTCGCAGACCATCTGGACAATCTGTTCCAGAGAAGCCCCGGTTGTGATGGTTTGAATCAACATCTGATTGACAGACAGGCTGCTCCGCAGAAGGGAGGTCTGCCGTCGCAGGCGCTCATCAAATATGGCCTTGGTAATATCGGCAAAGCGGACGTCCGCGGGCAGCTCAATCAGCGGGAAAGACAGTCTGTCTGCCGCCGCGACCATGACTTCCGGCATGGCGCCCAGGAAGCGGGAGGCCTTGATACAGGCTCCAGACAGTCCTTTTTGAGCGAGGGTAGGGATGAGAGAGGCGATCGCGGCGGAATCATTCCGGATGGCATAGCAGGTGCTTACAAGCAGCTCGTGAGGATAGACCCAGTTGTAGTAATCGGGGATGTCGGTCAGACTGACACCGCCTACGGGACGGTCCAGAGATTCTTCGCCGCCCAAAACCTTGCTGCCCGCAAATACCGGCAGCGCCAACAGTTCCCGTATAGTTGGAAAATCAGTGAGTTCCATATTTCGCGACATCTCCCTCCTGTAAATACAGCTAATTGTATTTTTATCACAAAGTATATTTTAAATACTGTAAATTGTCAACATAGAAATGCGCGGCTAAGGACTGTATACTGTAACCAGAAACAGCAGGCGGCCGCCGCTGAACAGGAGGGTTTGACAGTGAACGAATTTAAACGGATCCATATATTGCACAAAGCGGAGCATATGCAGCGGGCAGAACAGCCGGAAAGAGGACTGTGGCTGCGGGCGCAGGAACAGGGAGACTGCAATCAGCCGCTGGGACGCATGTCTCAGCGTTCCATAGGATTTTACGGGTAGCGGGGTGACGAGACCGTTTTTAAAAGAGAGCCTCTCCGTTTCCTCGTATCCCTGCAAAGGGCATGTTTTCCCGTAAGACCGTTCGGTCCGGCTTTACGGAAAAAGACCGCTCAGACGGCGTTCAACGGCTGTGAATACAGGTTCTAAACAGTGCTGAGTGGCGAAGGGTTGTGCAAAAGGATAGCTTTTCCTCGGAAGTTGTGCTATAATTCCTAAGCGGCTGGATGCCCTGCCGGGCGTCCGGCCGCTATTTTAAAGCCTGCTCTACGTCTCTGCGCCGCATATCAGGGCAATGAGCAGGCGCTTAATGACATGGGGGATGACAAGCATGGGGAAGGGCACGGCGGTTATTGGGCTCCCCCGGGCCATGCTGTACCACCGCTGGGGCACACTCTGGCAGACTTTTTTTCAGGAGCTGGGAGTGGAGGCTGTGGTCAGCGGACCTACGGACCGGGAGATCCTGGAGCGGGGGACGGCCCTGGCCATTGACGAGGCCTGCCTGTCGCTGAAAATCTATTTGGGGCACGTGGCGGCGCTGATAGGCAAATGTGACTATATCCTGGTTCCCCGGGTGAGCAATTTTGGACGGCATCGGAGCATGTGCACCCGGTTTGAGGCCCTGCCGGACCTGGTTCGGAACATCTTCCGGAGCGCCGGGCAGGAGTTTTTATCCTACGACCTGGATGTACAGATGAAGAAAGAGGAGGAGGCCGCCTTCCTGGAGCTGGCCCGGCGTCTGGACCGTCCGGCGAAGGAGGGAAAGCGGGCCTACAGGCTTGGGAAAAAAGCGGAGCTGGCCGGGCATAAGGCCGCGGTGCAGGCACAGGAGCAGCTGTATAAAAAGGAAGGCCTTAAGATTCTCATTGCGGCCCACAGCTATGTGATGGAGGACCCATATATGGGCGGGACTGTCGTCAGATGCCTGAAAGAAGCGGGGGTGATCCCCCTCCGGGCGGACCTGGTGGACCGGGAAGGAGCGCTGAAGCGGAGCCGGGAACTCTCCCCCACCTGCAAGTGGGAGCTCAGCCGGGAGATTCTGGGGGGAATTGTACAGCACCGGGACGACGTGGACGGCATGATCCTGCTCAGCGCCTTTCCCTGCGGTCCGGACGCCATGGTAAACGAGCTGATCACACGCCGGCTCAGAGACATCCCTCTGCTGAACCTGGTGCTGGACAGTCAGAGCGGAACGGCGGGGGTGGAAACCCGGCTGGAGAGCTTTATTGACATCATCCGGTTTAAGGAGGGGGTGCTGTAATGGCCGCTGTTATGGGGAGGAGCCTGTCGTTTCCCCGGTATGCGGAGTATAACTGCGCGTTCCGCTACATTGTGGAGGAGGCGCTGGGGGTTAAGTATGTGATGCCGCCGGCGCTGACCAAACGGACCATGGAGCTGGGGACCAAATACAGCCCGGATTTTGTATGCACACCCTTCAAGACGCTGCTGGGCAGCATGATCGAGGCGCTGGAAGCCGGTGCGGACACGCTGCTGATGACCCATGGGCTGTGCCGCCTGGGGTATTATGGGGAGCTGCTGGAGCAGATCCTGCGGGATTTGGGATACCAGTTTGATTTCATCAACCTGTCGGAATATGATATGGGAAGAAAGAAGGAGTACCTCCGTATCGTCCGGCGCATCAACCCCAAGGTAAATTTTGCCCGGTTTCTGGCGGAATTTATGGAGGGGGTGCGGATGGTGGAATATGTGGACGAGATTACGGCGGAGTATTATCAGAACTGCGGCTTTGACGGGACGGATGGGGACTACAGGCGGGCCTATCAGGAGTTTTTAACCGCCATGTATACCGCCCGGAACCGGAGCGAGGTGGAGGCGGGATACCGCGGCGTCAGGCGGGCGCTCCGGGCCGTTCCGCTGGACAAGCCTCAGCGCCCGCTGCGGGTGGGGATTGCAGGTGAGTTTTATACGGCGATGGACGCCTTCTCCAACCTGGAGCTGGAGCAGAAACTGGCGGATATGCGGGTGGAGGTGCACCGGTGGATGAATGTGACCAACCAGTTTCTGCGCTACAGCGGGCAGAAAAATATGCACGTAAAAATCCAGGACCTCTGCGCCTATGAGATGGGCCCCACCGCTACCGCCAACATCTGGTGGGCCAGGACATGCGCGGAACGGGGCTTTGACGGGCTGATCCACGTAAAATCTGCCGGCTGCACCCCGGAGATCGACGTGATGCCGGTGCTGCAGAACATCAGCCGGGACTATAAAATCCCTGTGCTCTATCTGACCTATGACGCTCAGACCAGCGATGTGGGCCTTATGACCCGGCTGGAGGCGTTCTATGACATGCTGGACATGAGAAAGAAGGTGCTCTGATTTGGAACACGCGTATCTGGGCGTAGACGTGGGGTCCATTTCCACGAAGGGCGTCATCATCGACCCGAAGAATCGCCTTCTGGCCAGTCAATACATCTGGACCCAGGGAGACCCCATCGGCGCGGTGAAAGAGCTGGTCCGACTGCTGGAGGGACAGTTTGACAAGGTGCGCTGGCAGATTGTGGCCACCGGCGTCACCGGCAGCGCCCGAAAGCTGGTGGGGACCATCCTGGGGGCCACCATGGTAAAAAATGAAATTACGGCCCATGCGGTGGGCACTACTGCCTTTTATCCGGAGGTCCGCACCATACTGGAGATTGGGGGGCAGGACTCCAAGATCATCCTGGTGGAGAACGGCGTGGCGGTGGATTACGCCATGAATACCCTCTGCGCGGCGGGGACGGGGGCGTTCCTCTCCAGCCAGGCCAAGCGCCTGGGAATCGAGGTGGAGGAGATGGGAGAGTATGCCCTGCGCTCCGCCCATCCCACCCCTATTGCCGCCCGGTGCACCGTTTTTGCCGAGTCGGACCTGGTCCACAAGATTCAGATGGGCCATCCCAGGGAGGACATCATCGCTGGGGTGTGCAACGCGGTGGCCGCCAACTACCTCAACAATGTGGGCAAGGGAAAGAAGATTGTCTCTCCCGTGGTGTTCCAGGGAGGCGTCAGCAAAAACCGGGGGGTGGTGGCGGCTTTTGAGCGGACGCTGGGCTGTGAAGTGATTGTTGACCCCAACGGGCACCTGATGGGGGCGCTGGGGGCGGCGATTCTGGCCAGGAAGGGCAGCGGGCGGCGGGAATTCGACTTTTCCGTGGAGCGTACGGCCTTCCGCACCCGGGAGGCCGGCTGTGACGGGTGCCCCAACCACTGTGAGATTATCTGCGTATACCGGGGGGAGGAGCTGATTGATTCCTGGGGAAACCGCTGCGAGCGGGGAGCGAAAATCCACGACAGCCCCAAGACCGCAAAGGGGTGACTTGCCCCGGATGCGGAAGCCGGGAATCGCTGTCTATTCAAGCTGGCAAAAGATACTGTACAGTTTGCCAAAAATATGCTTGCCATTCACAGGCGGAGTCGTGTATAATGGAAAAAAGAGGTGGAGGCCATACGGATGGCCCGGCGAGCGGGCTATATAGCAGGAGGTGCGCAGCGTGGAGCTCAAAACATTGATTATGGACTGGTTGTCCAAAAAAAAGCCCCAGACAGCGGCAGAGGAGACGGAAGCTCAGCCCCAGGCAGTCCAGTCCCAGCCGGTTCAGGCCCCACCCGCTGCTCTGCATACCCTTGCGCTGCCTACGGACCATGCGCTCCTCCAGCTCTGGCGGAACTACTGCGAGAAAGGGGCGGGGTGTCCCCAGCCGGAACTCTGCCTGGAGGGGCCGGAGTGGACGGGAGCCCCGCTCCCCGAACCGGAGGCAGGACGGGAGCTCTCCCGCCTGCAGACGGCGGTAAACACCTCCGCCAATACGCGTCTGAAGAGTCTGCGCCCCCCGAAGGCCGCCGGGAAAACGGATAAGCCGGAGGAGGAGCTTCCCCCCGACCTGGACGCGCAGGCGGCGGTATTCGTGTCGGGAGACGGGCTCACCGCCTGGCTGCTGGTCTATCCGCCCTCGGGTCAGGGCCGGGAGCTGAACCGGGAGATGCTCACGTCGGCTCTGGAGGGAAAGCGGGTGACGTTCGGGGTGGACCAGGCGCTGCTGGACCGCCTGCCCCAGGACCCCCTGCGCTATTTCCACCTGTTTCCCGCCGCCCGGGGGGAGGCGTCCGTGCCCGGCACGGACGGGGCCATTGAGGACCTCTTTTCCCGGGACCAGGAGCGCAAGCTGATTGTGGATGAGCATAACCGGGTGGACTATATGAATCTGGACTTTGTCCACAATGCGGCCCAGGGGGATGCGATCTGCAAGATTATTCAGCCCACCCAGGGGCAGCCGGGCCGGACGGTCCAGGACCAGCCCATCCCCGCCAGGGACGGCGCACCCGCCGTAGTTCCCAAGGGGCGCAATACAGAAGTCTCTGAGGACGGCAGCGCGCTGGTGGCCTCCATTGCCGGCCACGTGGAGTTTGACGGCCGAACCTTTCAGATCAAGCCTCTGCTGGAAATCTCCGGAAATGTGGACTATTCCACCGGAAATCTGAACTTTTTGGGAGATATCTGCATTCATGGAGACGTTTGCAGCGGCTTTTCCGTGCGGGCCATGGGCTCTGTGACTATAGACGGTGTGGTGGAGGCGTGCAAGATAGAGGCGGGCGGCGACCTGGTGGTGGGAAAGGGTATCCAGGGGGACAATCAGGCGATTATCCGCTCCGGCCGGAATGTGTTTGCCAAGTATGTGGAAAACAGCTGTATTTATGTGAAAGAGACCCTTCAGACGGACTGCCTGATCAACTGCGAGGTGTACAGCGGCGGCGGCGTGGTGGTGCGGTCCGGGCGGATGACGATTATGGGCGGGCGGATTCGGGCGGCCCGGGAGGTCAGCGCCGGGGTCATCGGCTCCCGTTCGGAGTGCTATACCGGCGTGGTGCTGGGCGGCCAGCCCTGCCGGGAGTACGATTACGATATGCTCAACCGGGAGATTGCGACACTGGAGATAGAGCTGGAGGCCGCCAAGCACGAGCCGGAAAGCCCGGATAAGCACAACCGCATGGGCAAAATGCGGATGCAGCTGACCATCAACCGGAAAAAGCTGGAGGAATTGGACCGGGAGGAAAAAAAGGCGGCCCGGATGACTGCGGCTTCCGGCCACCGCATGGTGTGCGATACCGTCTATGCCGGAACGGTTTTGACCATCAACGAGGTGGCTTACCGATTTGAGCAGACCATCTTCCCCTGCACCGCCACGCTGGTTAACGGGGAAATCTGTCTGACCTGAGCCTGCTGCCCGGAAAATGTTCCGGCAGGGCTTTGGAGCGCCGGAAACAGCGAGCCGGCACAGCGCGGCGGGGGGGGGGGGGGGCCCCCCCCCCCCCCCCGGGGGAAAAAAAAAAAAAAAACCCCCCCAAAAAAAAAAATTTTTTTTTTAAAGTTGATAATCTGGAGAAAAAAA
>CANDFO010000008.1 GCA_947384055.1 uncultured Flavonifractor sp. | reverse complement strand
TCATTTTCGGGGACATGTGCCTCGGAAATGACACTGCTCGGCCTGCAAGTGTGCCTAAAGGGTGCGCGCAGCAGGCCGTATCCCTTTTGCCGAAAAAGGCTCCTGGCCTTTTTCGGCAGGCTCAACCCCACCTCATGCCGGAAACATGAGGTGGGGCTGTTTTATTGGTCCATCCCGCAGGCCGTGGCCGATTGGATCAGGTGGCGGTCGTTGACCACCGCATCATAGAAACGGAAGCCGCCGGAGAAATTGTAGACATCATAGCCATGCCCCGCCAGAATGCGACAGGCGATATAGCTGCGCAGGCCGCTCTGACAGACAACGTACACCGGCTTCCCCTGCTCAAGCTCACCCAGCCGCGCCCGCAGCTCATCCACAGGAATGAGCCGGAACCCCTCGATATGGCCCTCTCCGTATTCCCGGGGTGTCCGAACATCCAGCAGCGTCACACTGCCGTCCCGGGGCAGAGCCTTCACATCCTCTATGCGAAACTGCTTTACAAATCCCTTGGCGAGGTTTTCCACCAGAAAGCCAGCCATATTTACCGGGTCTTTGGCTGAGGAATAGGGCGGTGCGTAGGCCAGATCCAGGTCCTTGAGCTGAGTAGCCGTCAGTCCGGCGTGAATGGCTGCGGCCAGCACGTCGATCCGCTTGTCCACCCCTTCGTAACCCACGATCTGCGCCCCCAGAAGGCGATAGGTTCCCTTCTCAAAGACCACCTTCATAGTCATCAGCTTTCCGCCGGGGTAATAACCCGCGTGGCTCATGGGAGAGAGAATCACCGCATCCACATCCAGGCCGGACTTTTGGGCGCTGGTCTCGCTTATGCCGGTGGACGCCGCCGTCATATCAAAGACCTTGATGACGCTGCTGCCCTGAGAGCCGCGATACCGGCTGTCTCCACCGCAGATATTGTCCGCCGCAATGCGGCCCTGCTTGTTGGCGGGGCCGGCCAGAGAAATTACCGCGTCCTGTCCGGTGACATAGTGTTTCACCTGCACCGCGTCGCCCACAGCGTAGATGTCAGGCACAGAGGTCTCCATCCGGTCATTGACCACGATGCTGCCCCTGAGTCCCAGCTCCAGCCCCGCGTTTTTCGCCAGTTCCGTATCCGGGGTGACGCCAATGGCCAGCACCACCATGTCGGCGTGGAGAGGCTTGCTGTCCTTCAGCAGCACGTCCGCACCGCTTTCTTTTTCCACAAAACCCTCTACCGTGTAGCCCAGGGCCAGCTTGACACCATGATTGCGCATCTCGCTGTGGATAAATGCCGCCATATCCGGGTCAAAGGGATTCATCAGCTGCCTGGGCCGCTGGACGATGGTGACATCCAATCCCAGCTCCCGCAGGTTCTCGGCAAGTTCCAGCCCGATGAAGCCGCCTCCTGCCAGCACGGCAGACTTGGGGTGATGGGCGCTGATGTAGTCCTTGATGCGGAAGGTATCCTCCACAGTTCGCAGAGTAAAGACCCGTTCCAGCCCCACGCCCGGCAGCTTGGGCTGGGTGGGTTTTGCGCCGGGAGAGAGGAGCAGCTTGTCGTAGCTCTCCTCGAACGTCTCCCCGGTCTCCAGATTTTTGACAGTGACGGTCTTGCGCTCCGGGTGAATGGAGGTGACATCGTGCCGCACCCGCATATCCACCCGGAAGCGGGAGAAGAAGCTCTCCGGTGTCTGGAGGGTCAGCTCCGACCGGTCCCCGATGACTCCGCCGATATAATAGGGCAGGCCGCAGTTGGCGTACGACACGTATCCCGACCGCTCGAAGACCACAATCTCCGCCTGTTCGTCCAGCCGGCGCAGCCGGGCCGCGGCTGTGGCTCCGCCCGCCACGCCGCCGATGATGACTGTCTTCATGTCAGCGCTCCACCTTTCCCGTGTAGGCGGCAATGCCGCCGATATTTTTTGCGTTGGAATAGCCCATTCTGGCCAGCGTATCCACAGCCTGGCGGCTCCTGACCCCGCTGTGGCAATACACGAACAGCGGGGTGTCCCTGTCAGCGATTTCGGGCCCCTTGCGCATAATATCCGGCAGCGGCATGCTTTTGCTGCCGGGAATGTGGCCCTGCTGATATTCCAGGGGCATGCGGACATCCAGCAGGACCGCGCCGGGAGTATTGCGATATTCCGCCAGGCCCCGGTTAATGTCAGGGCGGTTGAACAGACCCAAAAATCCCATCATGTATGCCTCCTCCTCAAAGCAGAGAGAGAATCTGCTGCTTTGGCCTTGCACCTATGGCCTGATTTTTAATCTTGCCGTCTTTCATTACCACCAGGGTGGGGATGCTCATCACGCCGAATTGTTTTGCCAGCTCCGGCTGCTCATCCACATTGATTTTACCGACTTTGACATCGGCGCGCTCCTGCGCAATCTCCTCCACAATGGGCCCGACCATGCGGCAGGGGCCGCACCAGGGAGCCCAGAAGTCCAGCAGGACAGGCCGGTCCGAGAGGATTACTTCACTGTTAAAGTTGTTCTTGTTGATATTAATGGCAGACATCATTTGTCCTCCTTACTGATGTAGTGGCTATAGGATACCCGAACTCTCATTTTTGTTCCGTGATAATGTTACCCTTTCGGCTTTAAAGCCCTGCTTGGATTACGGAGCTATGACCGGCGGGGGAAATTTTCCTGCCCAGCAAGAAGATTTCACGTCTTCCAGGCGGGAAATGCCCCGCAGCCTGGGTGTTTTAGGGGCTGACCTTACACGCCAGCTGCGCGGCCTGAACGACGCCACGTAAAGCCCCGGGTGCGCTTATGTCGAAAAAAGTCTTTACAAATAATTTTCAGGGGATTATCATGTAGAAGTATTCATTTTGTGGAAGGCGGACGCTTCCACAGGGTCGGCTGTACCCTTGTGCCCCCAGCCCGCCGCCGCATACCGGGGCGGCGGGCTGGTTTTGCGCCGGGGCCGGCCGCCGGTGAGCGCCGCTGTCACGGGATTTCGTGCCAAAACAAAGCTGAGAGAGAAAGAAGGAATTCCCCTTGAAAAGGAAGCGTGCTCTGTCCTGTCTGCTGCTGGCGGTCCTGCTGATGGTCCCGCTGAGCATTCCCGCCCGCGCCGCGGAGTACATCGACCTGCCTGCCTCCCACTGGGCCCATGACGACATGTGCTACGCAGCCTGGCTGGGCATTGTCAACGGTGTGGGCGGCAATCAGATTGCCCCCGCCGCGCCGCTGAGCTGGGGCCAGTTTCTTACCATGCTCACCCGCGTCTTTGCCCCCCGCGCCTATCAGTCCGCCGTAAGCCGGGGCCTCCCCTGGGACCAGGCGGGGCTGGCGGCCGCTCAGGATGCCGGGCTTCTGCCGGAAACTGCGCCCGCGGTGGAGCTGGATGCCGCCATTACCCGCCTGGAGGTGGCGGTGCTGCTGGACCGTGCCCTTTCTGAGGATATGGTCAGCTTTGGCGTCCGCTGGGGCGGAAGCGCGGAAGAGACATTGACCGATTTTTATCTCATTGATCCCGCCTGCCGGGAAGCCGTGTCCCGCATGGTGTCCCTGGGGATCATCCGCGGCAAGGCCGACGGGACCTTTGGCGGGGACGACCCGCTTCAGCGCTGTGACGGCAGCGTGCTCCTCCTCCGGGCGGTGAGGCTGGTGGACGCCGCCCTGGGCGGTACTCCCACAGAGGTGGGTCTCCTGTTTGTGGATGAGGCCGGCCAGCCTGTGGGGGACGCCTTTGTCTCCGCCCAGGTGGGTTCAAGCCTGTATTTCCTGCCGGGCGAGAGCCTGCCGGCAGGCTATGACTTCGATTACAGCGACAACAGCTTCTCCTATCCCATCAGCAGCGTCCAGAATCAATACGTGGTCACGCTGCACGCCCTGAGCGAGCTGGAGCGCCAGGAAGCCGATTTCTGGGACAGGTTTTACCGGGGCGAGGTCTCCTATGAGGAGTACTACCTCCAGGACTTTCTGCTGAAGGAGCAGGGGGAAAATCCCCGCAAGTACCTGCTTCTCTTCGGCAGTCAGGACAAGCGCCGCTTTGACAATCAGCAGGAGGCTGCCGCCGGCATGACCGCCGTGACCGTCCCGGTCTGGAACATTTCCAACGGCAAAAAGGTATCCTCCACGGCTACGCTTACCGTTCACGCGGCCCTGGCGGAGGATGTGAAGGAAATCTTTACCGAGATTTACAACGACCCGGAACAGTTCCCCATTCACGATGTCGGCGGCTATGCCTGGCGGGGGGACAGCGCTACCGGAGAGCATAACTGCGGCACCGCCATTGATATCAATTCCAATGAGAATTATCAGGTGCGGGACGGAGCGGCTCTGGCGGGCAGCCACTGGCTTCCGGGGCAGGACCCCTACTCCATTCCGGAAAACGGCTCTGTGGTGCGCATATTCGCTGAACACGGCTGGAGCTGGGGCGGCGACGCCTGGGCCTGGGACACCGACCCGGCCGAAGGCTATCATGATTTTATGCACTTCTCCTATATGGGAGGATAACCGGCGCCCCTCTGAGCGGAGGTATGGGGCGGGCATGGTTTAAGAACCTGTATTCATAACCGTTGAACGCCGTCTGAGCGGTCTTTTTCCTGCTATACTGCGTCGTTTCCCTTTGCCATACGACAGTATGACCGCGGAACATCTCCCTGTCTGGCGGGAAAAATCCTCGCCCATCCAGCATTCCCCGGTTATGAATACAGGTTCTAACAAGTGTGTTGACCGCGTCCGTTCTCCGCCGTTCCCCACAGCGGGAAAAGCTTGGATTCCTCTGCGGGACCTGCAAGTGAAATCCATTCGCTCAGGCTGGGCGACAAGATTATTCCGCAGGACATTCACCCGCTGACAGAGGGTGTGCAGCCGTTAACTAGGGTGACAGGGGCGGAACCCATCTCGGCGCAAAGTATCGCCCACTTTTTGGCTGCCCTGGCAGCACAAAAGTTACGCTCGCTGTCCCACAAGACAGGGCGGCAGGATAGTTAACGCCTACCTGCCGCCCTGTCTTAATTTTTATGCCTTTTTCTTTTTCCTGTTGCGCTGCGCTATGGAACATCTGAACGCTTTGTACATTGCGGGTGACAGTTCCGGGGAATCTTCATCAAATTGAATTTCCCGTTTTGCCGCCGCTCTAACTTCCTCCAGCTGTTCCTGTGTAGGAGTTTGGCCATCCTTAATTGTAAAAGCTCTGGTCATAATAGAGCCTCCTTTCACTTTCCGCTGCCAATCTCGCAGAGATCAACCGGATATTTTCCCCACGCTCGGTAAATACAACAAACAGCAAATCGCCGACCATACCGATTGCAATATAGCGGTCTTCCTCCATACTATGCTCAAAATCATACATCTCTATGTAATACTCATCACGAAAAACGTATGAAACCGTTTCAAAAGATATACCGTGTTTTTGGCGGTTGATACGATCTTTTTCCTCGTCCTATTCAAATTTTAGTTCCATAAGTTTTCTTCTTTCCAATAAGCAGGGCGCAATCTAAACAAGTACACCCTTGTGTTACAATCCTTTTTCAAGGTCCCAATGAACTGGAAGTTGTAGTTTAGAACCTGTATTCATAGCTCTGAATAAATGACTGTTCTATAAACTCTTTAACTGCGTGTATATCTGTAAATTTCTTGCACTTGGGAAATCCCTCAATATTCTGATGTGAATAAGTCAAATGGAAAAGATAATAAATATCTGTCCCCAATTCCTCGCTGGTAACATATAAAATATCATCATTAGATGTACATTTTGCAACAGCCCATATTTCCTTATAATATAAAGAATGTCCTTCCCCAATCTCCTTTTTTAATTCTGCAACTAAATCCCCGTTTGATTGTGGCAACGACACCATATGCCAATTAAAGTCTTCCCCATATTTGTCAAATAAATCACAAAAAATTTCTTCTGCTGTCATTTGGCATCTTCCTCTACAACTACCGATTTATCAGCTAGCTTGCTGTCTCGAGTATAGCACATCTATCCGCCGAAAACAATCCCCATCCTGTTCCGCCTGTTCAGACTGTAAGCCGTCTCCAAATAGAAAGGGAGAGGTAATTTTCTTACGTTACCTCTGCCGGGAATCCGGGCTTTTTCACGGCCGGCACCGGCTCTCCAGCCAATCCAGGGCCGCCTCGTAGAGGGCGCAGCTCTCCGGTCGTGCGGGGTCCCGGTCGTAGTCGTGCTCCAGGCCGAATACAGGCAGCAGGCAGCTCCCCGGAATCTGCCGGCTCAGGAGCCTGGAGAAGGAAAAGGGAACGTCGTTGTCCCCGGTGGAGGCGGTGAGGAAGGCGGGGGGCAGCTGTTCCAGAGTGCATTCCGGGACGGAACATTCCTCCAGCTCCCGGGGGTCCGGGGCCAGCAGCCGGGGCCAGCTCCCCTCCTGTCGGGCGGAGGCATAGAGGTAGAACCGGCTCTCAATGGGGGCCTGGGACAAGGGGGTCCGCGCTGACGGGCCGGGGCGCAGGTTCTCCGGCAGCCGGGGCAGGCGGCAGTAATAGGGGCTGGGGTGAAGAAACAGCGGGTGGAGCAGGGTGTGGTAGCCATAGAAACACCAGAGAGCCGACGGCGGACGGATTCCGTTTGTGCAGGCACGGTGGGCCAGGGTGAGTGCCAGATAGCCCCCGGCGGAGCGGCCAAACAGGACGTAGGGGAGCGCCGCCCCCGGACGCTCCCCGCAGCGGGCCAGGAACCACTCCAGCACCCGGTCCACGCTGCGGTGGATATCCCCCAGGGTGCTCTCAGGGGCCAGAAGGTAGTCCGCGCACACCAGGCAGAACCCCCGGCCGGTAATCGCCCGGATATAGTCCGGCGGCAGGTCCCGCCGGGTGCCGTAGAGAAGGCCGCCGCCGTGAAAATAGAGAATTGCGGCCTTGGCAGGCCCGGCGGCAGGGTGAACGTCGATATGGATGGGGGTTTCCTCCCAGAAAATAGTGTGAGTGGTCATAAGTCCCTCCTGACCGACCGCAGGTACTGTATTTTAGAATTGAGTACAGGTTCTCACTCCTGGAGGATGCTCCGGGCCAGAAAAGCCAGCTGGAGCTCCAGCAGCTTTCTGGATTTTTTCAAGTCGGTGCCCAGCAGGGTTTTGATCTTCTCCAGACGGTAGATATAGGTATTGCGGTGGATATACATGGCCTTCGCCGCCTCGCTGATGCTGTTGTTGTGGCGGAAATACTGGTCCAGCGTTTCGGTGAGTTGGGTGCCCGCTTTCCGGTCAAACTCCAGCAGAGGGCCGATGCTGTTTTGGCAGAACCGGGCCAGCACATCCCGGTCTACATTTTCGCTGAGAAGCTGATAGGCGGCGAAATCGTCCATAAAGATCACGGGATCACGCAGTCCGGTGGTCCGGGCCATGTGGACGCCGGTCTGAGCGTTTTCCAGGCTTTTGCTCACCTCGGAGAGTGTGGGCACCGGCGATCCCGCCACAATCTGGACGGGAGACGGGCCTCCGGCCGGGGAGAGCGCTTCCAGCATGACCCGCGCCATGCGCCGCAGCGCGCGGGTGTCCTCCGCCGGGGTCTGCCCCAGATTTACCAGCAGCACCAGCTGAATGCCCCGGGCGACCGGCACCAGACTCACGCCCGCCTCCGCCCCGGCATGGAGGGCGGCGGCGGAGGCGCGCTCCATGGTGAGGGCGGAGGCGGCGTCCCCCATAGGCGGCAGGTCTCGCTCCCGCACCAGCACGCCCCCCTCCCGGCCGCGGACGATGAGGCAGCGGTAGCGGCTGTCGAAGGCCAGACCGTGGACCGCGGCCAGGGAGCGGACCGCGTTCTGTGAGGCCACGCTGCCCGAGAGCAGGTCGTCCAGAAAGTCCTTGCGGACCCGCAGCTTGGTCTGCTCCACCTCCATGGCGCGGATGCGCTCCAAAGCCGCCATGACAGCCACCTGTTCCAGGGCGGCAAAGTCCAGCTCTACCAGGTCCCGCACCGATTCCCAGACGATCAGGTAGCCGTAGACCACGCCGTGAGCGGCGATGGGAAGGATGCGGCAGCGGACCTGGTGTTCGTCCTCCAGAGGGAGAACCCGGGTAATCGACTTTCTGTAGTTCCCCAGGTCCAGGGGCAGAGACTCCAGAAAGCCGGCGGGAAAGGGGGGCTTTTTGGGAATGGTGCTGACGAAGCGGTCCAGGGGCAGGGGGTTGTCCGGGCGGTCCACACAGCACAGGAGGTTCCAGTGGCTGTCCGTCACCAGCACGGGATTGCCCACAAGCCGGGTCAGGGTCTCCGCCAGTCCGAACATCTGGCCGGAGGCCAGGGCGGTGCGCATAATCTCCCGGTGAATCTCCAGAGTTTTTTCTATCTGCCGGTCATTCTGGGAATAAATATGGGCGTTGATGGCGGCGGCAGCGGTGGAGAGAGAGTAGCCGAAGGGCAGCTCAATGAGGGGAAAGTTCAGCCGATTGGCCGCCTCCACCATGACAGAAGGCATGGCGTCCAGATAGCGGCCCAGCTTGATGCACAGGCCGGCACAGTTGATTTCCGTCAGAGAGGCAACCAGGGTCTGCTGGAGCTCCGGGCGCTCCCGCAGAATATATCCCGAGCTGAGGAGAAACTCCCCGGGCATGAGCCAGTCCAGGCTGTCCGGGTTGTCGAGCACATTGGTGCGGGTGATGGCCCGCTCCACTCCGCGCCCGCCCGCCAGCAGGCGGAGCCCCTCCATCTGGGGCAGGGCGAGGAAGCCGGATACCGTCAGTTCCATAAAAGCCGCCTCCCTGCATGTATGAGAATTCTTTTTTACCATACCGCAATCAGCGCCGGAAGGCAAGTCCCTCTTTCAGTCATCGCGCCCAAAAAATAGCCCCTATTTTTGTAGCATCCTACATTGAGGGAATGGGGCGCAGATGGTATTCTATGTTTAGAACATCCAAGTTCCCGCCAAAATTGTGGAGGAATCCTGGGCAATCCGTCAGGATTCTCCGCCGGGAAAACAGATTGGGAGATGGTATCGTGGTCATTCAAAATCAGGTGAGGAAGAACCTCTATTTCGATTCCGTGACCCTGATGGTCGCCTCCAGCATGATGCGGCAGCTGGAGGGGGTGGACGGCGCGGCAGTGATGATGGGCACCGACCACAACCGGCAGCTGATGGCTGACTCCGGCCTGCTGGGTCCCGATATCGAGCCCTTCGGGGTCAACGACACGGTGGTGGCCGTCCGCGCGGAGAGCCCCCAGGCGGCTCAGGCCGCCATTGACCTCTTCGACGCCCATATCAGCGGCAAGCAGGCCGCCCGTCAGGAGGGGGAGGAACAGCGGGCCAGGACCCTGGCCGCCGCCAAAGCCGCCCGTCCGGGGGCGGATCTGGCGGTGATCTCCGTACCGGGGCGGTTCGCCCGGGCGGAGGCGGAGAAGGCCCTGGCCCAGGGGATGCACGTGCTTCTGTTCAGCGACAACGTGTCTCTGGAGGACGAGGTGGCCCTCAAGCGGACCGCCGTGGAGCGGGGTCTTTTGATGATGGGGCCCGACTGCGGCACCGCCATTGTCAACGGTACCGCCCTGGGCTTTGCCAATGCGGTGCGCCGGGGGGGAATCGGTCTGGCGGCGGCGGCGGGCACCGGCCTGCAGGAGGTCACGGTTCTCATCCACCAGCTGGGGGGCGGCGTCTCCCAGGCGCTGGGCACCGGAGGACGGGACCTGAAGGAGGCCGTGGGGGGCGCCATGATGTCCCTGTGCCTGGAGGCCCTGGACCAGGACCCGGACACCAAGGTGATTGTCATTCTCTCCAAGCCGCCGGCAAAGCCGGTGATGGAGGCCATCCTCCGGCAGCTGGAGGGGACGAAGAAGCCGGTGATCGCCGCCTTCCTGGGCGGCGACCCCGCCCTGCTGGAGGGCACAAACGTGACCTGGGCCGGCGATCTGGAGGCGGCGGCTCATCTGGCGGTGCAGGCGGAGGCGGGCCAGCCCCTCTGCCCGCCCCAGGAGGACGCCCTGCTGGAAGCCCTGGCCCAGGAGGAGTGCGCCAAGCTCTCCCCCGGACAGCGGTATATGCGGGGCCTCTACTCCGGCGGCACCCTGTGCTATGAGGCCATGCTCCTCCTGCGGGACCAGGGGATTGACGTGTGGTCCAATATCGCTTTGGACCACACGCGGCTCATGGAGGGCGGCGAGGAGAGCCGGGAGAACACTCTGCTGGACATGGGGGAGGATTTCTTCACCAACGGCATGCCCCACCCCATGATCGACTTCCGCCAGCGGGTGGAGCGCATGGAGCGGGAGGCGGCGGATCCGGCGGTAGGGGTGCTGCTGCTGGACTGCGTGGGGGGCTACGGCACCCATGAGGACCCCGCCGGAGAGCTGGCTCCGGCTATCCGGCGGGCCCGGGACCGGGCCGCCCGAGAGGGGCGGCACCTGTCGGTCATCGCCTCCGTCACCGCGACCGAGGCCGACCCCCAGGTGCGCAGCCGCCAGATGGCGGTACTGGAGGAGGCCGGAGCCCTGGTGCTCCCCTGCAACGCCCAGGCCGCCCGGCTGACGGCCAAAATATTGAAGCAGATGGAACAGGTATGAAAGGAGGCGCCGTCATGGAACAGCGGACACAGAACATCAGAAACCTGTTCAGCGCCCCCCTGGAGGTAGCCAACGTAGGGGTGGAGCTGTTTTACCAGTCGGTCCGGGCCCAGGGCACGGCCGCAGTCCAGGTGGACTGGCGTCCTCCCGCCGGGGGCGACCCGCGGATGGCGGAGATCCTGGGTCGGCTGGAGCAGTTCAGCGGCCGGATCGACGCGGCCAACCGGGAGGCCCAGGCGCGGATGGACCGGGGAGATCCGGTGTGGACCGGGATGGTCTACGCCAAAGACGTGCTGCCCGACATGGACCGCTATACCATCGGCCACGCGGGGCCCGCCCTGACGTGGCAGGAGATGTGCGGCCCCTTAAAAGGAGCGGTCATTGGTGCCATCCGGTATGAGGGCCTGGCCCAAACCGAGGAAGAGGCGGTGGCCCTGATTGAGTCCGGAAAAATCCGGTTCCGCCCCAACCACAGCGCCGCCTGCGTGGGGCCCATGACGGGGATGATCACCTGGTCCATGCCTCTGTTCCGGGTGGAAAACCGGGCCTTTGGCACCGTGGCCTACTGCACCATCAACGAGGGGCTGGGAAAGGTCATGCGCTTCGGCGCCAATGACGACTCCGTGCTGGCCCGGCTGAAGTGGCTGGAAACCGTGCTGGCGCCCGCCCTCCAGCGGGCGGTGGAGCTCCACGGTCCCGTCTCCCTGAAGGTGCTCATGGCTAAGGCCCTGGCCATGGGGGACGAGATGCACCAGCGCAACATCGCGGCCTCCTCCCTGTTCGCCAGGGAGATGGTGCCCTTCCTGGTGCGAGCGGTGGAGGACCGGGCGCAGCTGGGAGAGATTGTGGACTTCATCACCGGCAACGACCAGTTCTTCCTGAACCTGGCCATGGCCGCCTGCAAGTGCATCTGCGACGCCGTCCGGGACATCCCCGACTGCACCATTGTCACCGCCATGAGCCGGAACGGTACGGAGTTCGGAATCAACGTGTCCGCGCTCCACGACCGGTGGTTCCGGGCGCCGGTGCTGATGCCCCAGGGCCTCTTCTTCCCCGGCTACGGCCCGGAGGACGCCAACCCCGACATCGGGGACTCCGCTATCACCGAGACCTACGGCATCGGCGGCTTCACCATGGCCTCCGCGCCGGCGGTGGTGCGCTTTGTGGGGGCGGCCTCCGTCCAGGCGGCCCTGGATCACACCCGCGACATGTACGAGATCACCCAGGGGACCAATACCCAGCTCACCATCCCCGTGATGGATTTCCGGGGCGCTCCCATGGGAATCGACATCCGCAAGGTGGTGGACAGCGGCATCACCCCGGTCATCAACACCGGCATGGCCCATAAGAAGCCGGGGATCGGCCAGGTGGGGGCGGGCATTGTCCGCGCGCCGATGGCGTGCTTCACCCAGGCCCTGGAAGCCCTGGCCCAGACCCTGGGTATTTGAGAAAGCGGGGGAAGCATATGGAGAAAAAAGAGACCCTGGTCATCGCCATCGGCGGAAACGCCATCTTGAAAGAGGGGCAGAAGGGCACCCCCCAGGAGCAGTTTGAAAACGTCATGACTTGCTGCGGCCCCATTGTGGACCTGTATGAGCAGGGCTACCGGCTGATTCTGGTTCACGGAAACGGCCCCCAGGTGGGCAACATCCTCCTCCAGGCGGAGGCGGCCGCCGACACGGTGCCCCCCCAGAGCATCGATCTGTGCGGAGCCCAGACCCAGGGGCAGCTGGGCTATATGCTCCAGCGGGCGGTTCACAATATCTTCAACGCCCGGCACGTCAACGGCAAAATCACCAGCGTGGTGACACAGGTGATTGTGGACCGGGACGACCCGGCCTTCCGGCATCCCACCAAGCCCATCGGCCCCTTCTACAGCGAGGAGCGGGCCAGGGCCCTCCAGACAGAGCGGCCGGACCTGGTGCTGAAAGAGGACTCCGGCCGGGGTTGGCGGCGGGTGGTGGCCTCCCCCAAGCCCCTGCGGATCATCGAGCGGGACTCGGTCCGCTCCCTGCTGGACCAGTCCCATATTGTGGTCTCCGGCGGCGGCGGCGGCATCCCGGTGGCGGTGGAAGGGGACCACTTTGTGGGGGTTGAGGCGGTGGTGGACAAGGATCTGGTGGCCTCTATTATCGCCAGGGACCTCCAGGCGGATAAGCTCATTATCCTCACCGGAGTAGACCGGGTATTCGTGGATTTCGGCAAGCCCACCCAACGGCCCATCTCCCGGATGAGCACGGCGGAGGCCAAAACCTACCTGAACCAGGGGCAGTTCCCGCCGGGCAGCATGCAGCCCAAGATTGAGGCGGCGCTGGAGTACCTTGAGGCGGGAGGGCGGGAGGCGGTTATCACCTCCATCGACAGGCTGGCCCAGGCCCTGAGCGGGGAGAGCGGCACGGTGATCTTCCGGGAAGTGTAGACCGGCTTTTTGGACAGGACTACAGTTTTTGGCGCCATTTTCGTATTATCCTACAATGACAGACAGATGAACGGACCGTATAATAGACATTATAGACAACAGCCACCCCGCGGAGCGGGCGGCGGTCCGTACCTGTGAAAGGAGTGGCAGAGCATGATCCAAGCGGCAAATCAGGAGGTCCTGCGCCGTCTCAAAAGCGCTTCCCCCCGGCTGGTGGACGTGCGGCAGGCCGGCGAGGTGCTGAAGGATTTTGACAAAAAAACCATTCTCCACGCCGGGCCGCCGGTGGCTTACGCGCGGATGTGCGCTCCCATGCGGGAGGCCGTGCATGCGGTGCTGTGCTATGAAGGACTGGCGGGAGACCGGGAGGAGGCCGCTGCCCTGGCCGCCAGCGGAGAAATCCGCTTTGTTCCCTGCCACGAGCGGGGCGCGGTGGGACCTATGACGGGTGTGACTTCCTGGTCCATGCCCCTTCTGGTGGTGCGCAACGAGACCTTTGGCAACTGCGCCTACAGCACCATCAATGAGGGGGCGGGCGACGTAATCCGCTTCGGGGCCTGCACGGAGCAGACAATCCGCAGGCTGAAATGGATCGAAACCGTGCTGGCTCCCCGACTGAAGCAGGCGGTGGAACTGCTGGGCGGGCTGGACCTCAGCGGGATTATGGCCCAGGCTCTGTCTATGGGGGATGAGCTGCATATGCGCAACATCGCCTCCTCCATGGTGCTGTTTCACCGTCTGGCCCCCGCTCTGGCCCAGGTCAGCCCCCCGGAGGAGCTGAGGGAGATACTTACCTTCCTCACCAGCAAAAACGACCAGTTTTTCCTGAACTTCGCCATGGCCGCCAATAAGAGCGCCGCCGATGCCGCCGAGGGGGTGCCGTATTCCACCGTCGTCACCGCCATTGCCCGCAACGGCGTGGAGGTGGGCATCCGCATCAGCGGGTTGCCCGGCCGGTGGTTCACCGCTCCGGCCCCCTTGGTAAAGGGCCTCTATTTCCCCGGCTATACGGAGGAGGCAGACGCGAATCCGGACTTGGGGGATTCGGCTATCATGGAGGTCAACGGCTTTGGGGGCTTCGCCATGGCCGCAGCCCCGGCCATCGTCCGGCTCATCGGCATTCCGGATACCGGCGAGGCCTTTTCCTTTACCCAGCTGATGCGCACGATTACCGTGGGGGAGCATCAGAAATACACCATCCCCGGCCAGAATTTCTCGGGACTCCCTCTGGGCATTGATATCATGAAGGTGGTGGAGACCGGCGTGGAGCCGGGGCTCAACACCGCGATTGCCGGCAGGACGCCCGGCGTGGGCATGATCGGGGCGGGGTTGTCCCGTGTGCCCTTCCAGGCCTTTGCCGACGCTCTGGTCGCATTTGACCAGACCCTGCGACAGGAGGGACAATGAGCCCCCTCTTCCGCTGGCTGTGCGCCGCGGCCCCCATGCTCCTGCTGCTGGCGGCCATCGGAATTCTAAAGCTCCCCGTACCCAAGGCCGCCGCCCTGGGCGCGGCGGTGGCGGTTCTGACCGCCTTCACCGCCCAGGGCGCGGGGCTGGCGGCGGTGGGTTATGGCGTGCTGAAAGGGGCTTGGAGCGCCGTCTCCATCCTCATGGCCATCTGGCCTGCGGTATTTCTCTATGAAGTTATGGACTGGGCAGGCGCTTTTTCTGCCATCTGTGCCCTGGTCCGCCGAAACACCCAGGACCAGCTGGTCTCCATCCTGGCGTTCAGCTGGGTCTTTTCCAGCTTTCTCCAGGGGATATCCGGCTTTGGCGTGCCGGTGGCGGTATGCGCCCCTATGCTGATTGCTCTGGGGGTGAAGCCCCTGTGGGCAGTGACCATCACCCTGGCCGGCCACGCCTGGGCCAATACCTTCGGCACTCTGGGACTTGGCTGGAGTGTGCTGGCTCAGCAGGCGGCGGGGGCGGACCTGGGACGGACCGCCCTGATCACCGGGGCCCTGCTCTGGGGCTGCGACCTGGTGGGCGGGGCGGCGGTCTGCTGGATTTACGGCGGGCGGCGGGCCCTGGCCCACGGCGCCCCCCTGGTTGTGCTGATTGCCGCCGTGCAGGGGGGCGGGCAGCTGCTGGCCGCCCGAATTGACCCCACAGTGGCCGCCTTTCTGCCCACCACCCTGGCGGTGGCGGCGCTGGCCGCGGTGCTGAAAGCGGGGGCCTATACTTCCCCCTGGTCGGTCCCCTCCCCGATTGTGGAGGCGGACCCGGCCGCCGGGCCGTCGGCGGCGTCTATGCCCGCCGGACAAGCCCTGTTTCCTTTTGGGGTACTGGTGGCGGCGTCGGTGGCGGTATTTCTGGTTCCGCCGGTCAACCGGGTTCTGGGTCAGGTGCGGCTCTCCCTCACCATTCCGGAGACTGTCACCGCCCTGGGTTATGTGGAGCCGGCCCAGAGCGCCTATGGGGTGCTCACACCCCTTACCCACGCGGGGGCGGTGCTGCTGGTGAGCGCGGCCGCCGCTTGGATCGCCTTCTCCCGCTGGGACCGCCTGCACCGCCGGGACCTGCTGCCCGCGGCGGCGGCCACCGTGGAGAAAATGGTGCCCGCTTCGCTGGGAATTGTGTTTCTGCTCATCTGCGCCCAGGTCCTCAAGGGCAGCGGGGCCATGGAGGAGGTGGCCCGGGGGGTTACAGGGGTGTTCGGCCCGGTGTACGGCCTGGCCGCCCCCTTCCTGGGGCTTCTGGGGGCTTTCCTCACCTCCTCCAACACCTCCTCCAATATTCTGCTGGGGGCGTTTCAGAGCTCGGCGGCCCGGCTGCTGTCCATCCCGGCGGCGCCCATCCTGGCCGCCCAGACGGTGGGAGGTGCCATCGGCACCGTGCTGGGGCCCTCTACCATCCTGCTGGGGGCCACCACCGCCGGCTGCACCGGCCAGGAGGGGGAGATTCTCAGGCGGCTGCTGCCCCTGGCCCTGGTACAGACTGTTTTGGCGGGGGCGGTTATTCTGCTTCTGGCGCGTTAGCCGCAGGGAGGTGAAGAGATGGAGATTACCGCAGTGGGCCTGCCGGTTCCCCAGGGAGACTGGAACGGCCGGGTCCACAGCGTATTCCACAACAGCGTAAACCTCCGGGGGCCGGGAGAAGCCCTCCTGTGCGTCCACCGGTTCTCCTTCGGCCTGCTTCCCGGCTCCTATCTGGTCCCCGGCCTGGACACCGGCGGGCTGCGGCCGGGAGACAGGGTCCGGGGCTGGGCGGCGGGGCTGGCTCTGGGAGAGCTGACCTTCTCCCTGGCCCCGGATGCGCGGCGGGTGGACACCCGCATTCCCCGGAGTCTCCGGCCGGTGAATCCCGGCGCATGGGCCGCCCAGCGCCAGGCGCTCTGCCGCCGCCGGGCGGAGCAGGAGCCGGGGGAGCTGACCGAGATGCTCTACCGCCGCCTGGGACGGGAGCTGGCAGAGCTGAGAAAGGCGGTGGAAAACCGAGACACGGCGGAGCTTCGGCGGTGCTGCGCGGCTATGGTGGGCCTGGGTCAGGGGCTGACGCCCACGGGGGACGACATGCTCCTGGGCGTGCTGTCCGCTCTGCATATGTACCGTCCGGAGCCGGTCGGACTGCTGGCGGAGGCGTTGGAGCCTCTGCTGTCCCGGACCAATGACATCAGCCGCAGCTACCTCCGGCAGGCCATAGAGGGCCGCGCCGCCACCCCGGTGCTCCAGACGCTGGAGGGTCTGGCCTCCGGAGATATGCGGGGCGCCGGGCTCCTGCTGGACGTGGGGCACTCCTCCGGGGGAGACATTCTGGAGGGAATCCTATCCGTAACAGAACCAAGTGAAGGGACAAGAGAAAGGTAGGCAAAATTATGAAAAAGAGCTTCGCGGAGCGCATCAAGAACATGGGACCGGCCGCTATCATCACCAGCGCTTTCATCGGCCCGGGCACCATCACCTCCTGCACCGTGGCCGGAATCGGCTTTGGCTATGCCCTGCTGTGGGCCCTGGTATTCTCCGGCATCGCGCTGATCATCCTGATGGAGATGTCGGCCCGCACCACCCTAGCCACCGGCATGAACCTGGTGGACTCCTCCGTGGCGGTGGCCCCGGAGAATCAGGCCTGGAAATGGCTGGTCCGTATCGTATTCTTCCTGACGGTGCTGGTAGCCTGCTTCGCGTTCCAGGCGGGCAATGAAATCGGCGCCGCCCGCGGTCTGGCGGACATCTGCGGCCTGCCTATTCCCGCGGCGGCCATTATCATCGGGGTCCTGACCCTGGCTACCACCTGGATTGGCTCCTATAAGACCCTGGAGACCATCATGCAGCTTTTTGTCAGCCTGATGGGGGTGCTTTTCCTGATTACGGCCCTGGTCATCCGGCCCGACTGGGGCGCGGTGCTCAAGGGGCTGATTCCCACCCTGCCCGAGGGCAGCTACGTCAACGCCATGGCCCTGATCGGCACCACGCTGATCGGCATGAATCTGATTGTCCACTCCATCTCCTGCCAGGAGAAGTACCACTCTACGGAAGAGCTGGGGGACGCCAAATTTGATATTGTCGTCAATATTCTTATCGGCGTGATTATCTCGGTATCCATTCTCATCACCGGAGCTACCGTTCTCTATCAGAGCAACGTATCCGTCTCCAGCCCCCTGGTGTTCACCCAGGCCCTGGAGCCCGTCCTGGGCAGCTGGGCCCGCATCGTGGGCGACATCGGCTTAACCGCCGCCGGCCTGTCCTCCGCCGTGGCTGTCTCCTATACGATCCGCTCTATTTTCAGCCGTCTGTTCAACTGGGAGGGCGGCAGCATGAGCATGCCCGCCAAGATTCTGGGCTCCGTCGTCATTGTGTTCGGCACCGCCTTTGCCATGTTCAGCAAAACCCCCGCTCAGATCATCGTGGCGGCCCAGGCCATCAGCGGCTTTGCTCTGCCCTTCATTGCCATTGTGCTGCTGGTGGTGGCCAACAACAAGAAGCTCATGGGCGAGAGACGCAATAAGCTCTTCTCCAACATCGTGGGTGTGCTGGCCGTAGTCGTCACCCTGTACCTGGGCCTGCGCAATATGTTTAACGTCATCTCCGGTCTGTTTCACTAAGCGTCTGACAACACAAGCGTTCCGCCGGCGTCCCCGCCGGCGGAACCGCTGGAAAGGAGAACTTCCATGCGCAATGCCGACGCCCTGGCGCTGGAGCGCCTTACCGCCGCTGACCCCGTCCTGGTGGACGTAAAACCCGCCTGTGAGGTGCTCGAAGGGCTGAGTCCCACCACCTTTCTCCACGCGGGGCCCCCTATCGCCTTTGCGGACATGTGTCCCCCTATGCAGGGGGCGGTGTACTGCGCCCTGCTCAACGAGGGTCTGGCCAAAGATATCGGCCAGGCCAGGCGGATGGCGGCGGACGGCTCCATAACCTACGCGCCTTGCCACAGCTTCGGGGCTGTGGGTCCCATGACAGGGCTCACCACCTGGAGCATGCCCCTGTGGGTGGTGGAGGACCGGGCCACCGGCCGCCGCAGCTATGCCAACATCAGCGAGGGCGTGGGCGTGGGCCTGCGCTTTGGGGAATACTCCCCCAAAACCCTGGAGCGGCTGGCCTGGATGCGGGAGGAGCTGGCTCCCCTGCTGTCCCGGCTGCTCCGGGAGGAAGGGGGCATTGAATTGGCTCCCCTGATGGCTCAGGCTCTGTCCATGGGGGATGAGCTTCACATGCGCAACCACGCCGGCACAGCGCTGTTCGTCAAAAATTACGCCTGGCACATCGCAAAACTGGCCGGGGAAAAGGCCGAGCAGGTCCTGCGCTTTATCGGCGTGGGTCACGACCAGTTCTTTCTCAATATCGCGATGGCGGCCAACAAGCTGGCGGCGGACCTGGCCGACGGGGTTCCCGGCTCCGCCATGGTCACGGCGATCGCCCGCAACGGCGTAGAGGTGGGCATCCGCATCAGCGGTCTGCCCGGCCGCTGGTTTACCGCCCCCGCGCCGGAGGTGGAGGGACTCTATTTCCCCGGCTTCACCCGGGCGGACGCCTGCCGGGACCTGGGAGACAGCGCGATTATGGAGGTGGGGGGCTTTGGCGGCTGCGCCATGGCTGCCGCCCCCGCCATCGTCAAATTTCTGGGAGCCTCCGGCGCGGAGACAGCCCGAAAGACCACCCAGGATATGTATGCCATCACGCTGGGACGGCATCCGCGCTACCAGATCCCCGCCCTGGATTTTGCCGGAACCCCCTGCGGCATCGATGCGGCCAGGGTGGTGGAGACGGGAATTACGCCGGTGCTGAACACCGCTATTGCCTCCAACCAGGCGGGGGCAGGCATGGTAGGGGCCGGTATGTCCACCCTTCCGGCGGAGCCCTTCGCCGACGCCCTGCGCGCCCTGGCGGAGGAGATGGGCATCTGACCCGGGTTTCCCTGGCGTGAATACGGGTTTTGAGAACAGGAGGCAAAGCATGAAACTGAAAAATGTGGTGAAAAAAAACAGCTATTACGACTCGGCCACCCTGATGCTGCTCTCCAGTAAGGTGGGAGAGCGGCTTGGCTCTACCAGGGACGTGGCCGTTATGATGGCCAGCGACATGAACAAGGACATCATGCGCGCCTCCGGCCTGCTGGCGGAAGAGGGGGAGGCCGCCGGGTCCAACGACCTGGTTTTTGCCCTGCGGGCGGAGACGGAGGAAGCCATTGAACAGGCCCTGGCCCTGGCGGAGGAAATTCTGAACAGCCGCGCCGCCAAGCTGGAGGAGCGGCAGACCGACGTGGTAAAAACCGTGGAAGAGGCTGCTGCCGCTGCCACGGGCGTTAAAATGGCGGTGGTGTCCCTGCCGGGAGCCTACGCCGCCCGAGAGGTAAAAAAGCTGCTGCGGGAGGACTGTCATGTGCTCCTGTTCAGCGACAATGTCTCCCTGGAGGATGAGGTGGCCCTGAAAGAGCTGGCCGTGGAGCGGGGACTGCTGATGATGGGCCCCGACTGCGGCACGGCGGTGGTCAACGGGGTGGGGCTGGGCTTTGCCAACCGCCTGCGCCGGGGGAACATCGGATTGGCGGCGGCCTCCGGAACCGGCCTCCAGGAGGTCATGACCCTGATTCATAACTTCGGCGGCGGCGTCTCCCAGGCCCTGGGCACGGGAGGAAGAGACCTGAAGGAAGCGGTAGGCGGCAGGATGATGTCCCAGTGCATAGAGCTGCTGCGCCAGGACCCCGCCACCGATGTGATCGTCGTCATCTCCAAGCCCCCGGCTCCCGGCGTAACGGAGAGGATGCTGGAGCAGCTGACGGCCGCGGGAAAGCCGGCCGTGGTCTGCTTCCTGGGGGGTGGAGGCATTCAGGCCCCCGGCCTGCACGTGGTTTCCACGCTGGAGGCGGCGGCTCGCAAAGCGCTGGAGCTGGCCGGAAGCGGTCGGCCGGAGGAGCTGGCGGCTCTCCACGGCGGGCTGTCCGGCCTGGCGGCGGAGGCCAGAAAGCAGCTGGGCAGCGGACAGCGCTGGATTCGCGGCCTCTACTGCGGCGGCACGCTGGCCTATGAGTCCATGCTGCTCATCGGCGGGGCGCTGGGGTCGGTCCATTCAAATATCGCCCTGGAGGACGCCCTGCGGCTGGAGAGCGGCAGTCCGTCGGCGGGACATACGGTGCTGGACCTGGGGGACGACGCCTTTACCGTAGGCCGGCCCCATCCCATGATCGAGCCCTCCCTCCGGGGAGAGCGGCTGCTCCAGGAGGCGCTGGACCCTGAGACTGCTGTGATCCTGCTGGATGTGGAACTGGGTTACGGCTCCCACCAGGACCCCGCCGCGGTAGCGGCGGAGGAGATCGCACAGGCCCGGGCGCTTTTATCCAAGGAAGGCCGGCAGGTGGTCTTTATCGCCTCCATCTGCGGCTCTTATGATGACTTCCAGGACTATCCGTCCCAGAAGGCAAAGCTGGAGGCGGCGGGAGCGCTGGTGACGGAATCCAACGCCCAGGCCGCGGAGCTGGCACTTTTGACAGTAGAGCCGTAAGTCCGGATGGAAAGGTGTGGTGACAAGATGGAGCATAAGCTTTTTGATGAAGAAATGTGTGTAATCAATCTGGGGCTTCCCAGCTTCTTTGAGAGTGTGAAAGACCAGGGGGCCGCCTGCCTCCACGTAGACTGGCGGCCGCCCGCAGGAGGGGATCTGCGGCTGATTGAGATTTTAGACCGTCTGAGAGAATTGGGCTGACTGTTTACGCCGCCCCAGAGCGGCCGGCCCGAAATACAGGTCCGGCAGTCAGACTTTCAAAAAAATCCCGTAGAATTTGTGGCCGCAGGCGCAGATCAAATAAAAATTTGTTTTCCCCGGCGGTGTGTACGCCGGGAAAACACAGTTCAGCTGACAGATTGTCCGCCAAGGATGGACGGTAAGTGCGCGCGGCAGACCATGTCCCCTTTGTCGAAAAAGCCCCTTGGTTTTTCGACAAGCTGAGCCGGGAGCACCCTTAAGGGTGCTCCCGGCTTTCAGTTGCAGACAGATAAGGCGCTACGCGCCAGAGGGGTGTACAGTGCCTGAAAATATGATATAACAGGGGGGAGAGGGGAAATGTAGAACGATGGCACAGGAAAGCACAAAAAACCGGGAGCAAATACAAGAGACCTTTTGGACCAACCTCGCGGTGCCGGTGGGAGAGGTTCTTATAATTTCCTTACATTTGATGGAGCTGCCTTGACTTTTCTCCGACAAAACCGCTATAATTAGACCGCAAGGTGGTGAAGGTCTGTGAATGCCAGAATTTTGGTGGTGGATGACGAACCAGAGATTGCCGACCTGGTCGAAGTGTATCTGAAAAGCGAGGGCTTCACCGTTTTTAAATGCGGCACCGGAACCCAGGCGCTGTCTTTTGTAAGCGAACAGGAATTGGACTTGGCAATCCTGGACGTGATGCTGCCGGACATCAGCGGGTTTACTCTGTGCGGTGAGATCCGCAAGGGCCATCGGTTTCCGGTGCTTATGCTTACCGCCAAAGCAGACGATATGGATAAAATTACCGGGCTGACCATCGGCGCCGACGATTATATCACCAAACCGTTTAATCCTTTAGAGCTTGTGGCCAGGGTCAAGGCCCAACTCCGCCGTTACACCCGATACAATGAGCTGGAGCGGACTGAAAACCGGGATATTATTGACTTTAATGGACTGGTAATTAACCGGAGCACCCATCAGTGCTGGCTGTATGACCGAGAGCTAAGCTTGACGCCCATTGAATTTGACATACTCTGGATGCTCTGTGAAAACCGAGGACAGGTGATCTCCGCAGAGCGGCTTTTTGAGGGCGTCTGGGGTGAAAAATACCTGGACCGCAACAACACTGTTATGGTCCATATCCGCCGCCTGCGGGAAAAGATGGGGGAGCCCAGCCGCAATCCCCGCTTTATAAAAACCGTATGGGGCGTCGGATATAAGATTGACTGAGGAAATATTGCGGGGAAAAATGGGTGAATGTCAAAATGGGTGAATGTCAAGAAGAAAATAGACGAAATCAAGAATAGTGCTGATTTACGATTGAAGTGTGAAGGGTCGAAAGACCTGAACGCACTTCAATTTTTATGTTTTGAGGAAAGGAGGACGGGAAACAAGGGGAAAAATTCCACTTGTTGACCCGTCCGAATCTCGCTTCATCCTGGAATATCAGGCGCACTTTTCCACCGTGATTGTGTATTTCTTCCCGCAGTTTCCGGACGGTTTGTTTGCTTTTTTAAGGAGGCGGTCTCCGCCTCGCCGGTTCGTTTCAATATCTGATAGAATTGACTGCTCCCCCGCGTTCATTTGTACTATTGTATCACAGTTATTCAATAACAGCTGCTTTTTACCGGCCTTTAGCATAAGCGGTCCTCATGGGAAGCATTCCAACCTGTTTTCTCCGGCGATATGTGCGTCGGAGCCGTCCGGAGCCGTTCAAGCCCGCAGAAATCCTTTCCCGAAGATTTCGCTGGAGTTGGCCACAATCAAAAACGCCTGCGGGTCGGTGCGCTTCAGATACTGCCGCAGAATCACTGCCTGTCCCCGGGAAAGCACCGTAAGTACCACATGGTGCACCTTGTGGGTGTAGGCCCCCTCTGCCTGCCACACCGTCGCCCCGCGGCCCAGGTTCTGCGTCACGTAAGCCGTCACCTGATCCGGGTAAGAGGTGATGACAAAAAAAGCCTTCCGGCGGTTAAAGGACTCAATGGAACTGTCCACCAGCACCGATTTGAACACCAGCCCCAGCAGGGAGTAAAGCCCGGACTCCACATCGAAAATAAACAGTGCCGCCGCCGCAATCGCCACATCGCAGACCAGCAGGGCCCGGCCCACGTCCATGCCGGAGTGCTTTTTCAGAATCAGCGCCGCGATTTCAGTGCCTCCGGTGGAGGCGTTGATATTGAAGAGAATTGCCGCGCCTACAGAGGGTAGAATCACCGCGAAAAAGAGCTCCAGCATCTTCTGGTCGGTCAGCGGACCGTCCAGCGGGCATGTCCACTCAAAAATCTGGACAAGCGCCGAATAGAGCACCGTACAGTATACCGTCCGCAGGCCAAACCCCTTGTCCAGCATCAGGAAACCCAGCACGAGAAAAAGCAGGTTGAGCACACCGTTGAACACCGACGGCGTCAGCCAGGGCACCCGCACTGCCTGTCCCAGCAAAATGGCCAGGCCGGACACACCGCCCATAGAAAAGTGGTTGGGGAACTTGAAAAAATATACCCCTGCTGAAACCAGCACCGTGCCGATATTCATCAGGAGGAACTCCTGAATCTTTTCTTTCCGGCTGGCGTCCATGGCGCCGCCCCCTTTACTTTTGTATGTATCCGGTCCTCTCCATCCGGCGTCAGGGCGCCCCGTGGACGACGCTCCAGACGTCGTATTCGGCGGAGGCCGGAATAATTCCCAGCCGCCACAGAGATACGCCCGTAACCCCGAACATTCTGGCCAGATACAGCTTGTCCCGGACACTCTGCGCATCCTCGTACCATACCCGGTAGCGTCCCCCGTCCTCGGTGGTGTAAAGCGCGGAGGGATTGCGGTAGCGCTCGCTGTAAGCGATAACCGTATCCTCCTGCTGGAGGCGTTGCGCCAGCACGTCCCGGGCCGGATGATAGAGGACATCTTCCAAAAGGATTCCGTTCTCATCCACATGGAGCCCCGCCGTACTGAAGGAGAGAGCCAGGGCCACCCGGCTCCGGTCCGCAACGCCCGTCTCCGGACTGGTAATGGCCCGCAGCGCCCGGTAGACCTGCTCAAAGGGTGTCACCGGAGAGTCGGTCCAGGCGGTTCCCACATGCTTGGCGGCCTCGGCAGGAGTCCACTGGTAGTCGTGGGCCATCAGAATGACCTTGTCGCAGGTCTCCCCCAGGGCCCGATAGTCGTAGCCTCCATACCAGGTGTCCGGCTGAACGCAGACGTACAGGGTTTTCTCCGGCGGGAGAGCGTCCCGCAGCCGGGCCAGCAGGTCGGCGTATGCCTCCCGCAGTTCCAGGCCCAATCCCTCAAAATCCAAGGTCAGGCCCGCATAGTCCCGGGCGGCGTCCGAAAGAACACGCACCGCCTGGGCCCTGGTCTCGGGAGAGGAAAGCACCGCGGCGGCTCCGGCCTGCCCGCCCCCCGCGGCTCCGGCGGAGGCGTAGACATTCAGATGGCAGGGGGTCTGGTGCTGTTGAAAGTAGTCCACCGCCGGGGACGGGTCGGCCGGCTTTACCCAGTCGTTGCCATTGGAGGAGGTCTCATTCAGCCAGGCCCCCTGTTCCGGGCTGTACTCCATGCGGGCCCAGCCCACGCTGACGGCGTCCATATAGGGCGTCAGGTTGATCTGGCTGTAGGAGGAGAAGGCGTAAAAACCGTGGAGCCAGCCGGTGCGGGAGATGTGGCGCTCATAGACCCGCACCAGCATGGCCGCGGCCTCCTCCCGTTTGGCGGAGGCGCTGGGCCGGAAATACAGCGCGCCGTCTGCGCCGGCCACGCCGGTGGTCATCCCGATATCATAGGCAATGGCAATGTAACCGGAGCCGCCCTCCACATCCGCAAAGGGGAGCTCCAGGTCCTTCAGGGACTGGGCCAGGGTGTCATAGCCCAGGGCCCGCACCAGCATAACGGCCATCTCCTCCCGGCTGATGGCGTCCTCCGGCCGGACCGGACCGCCGGGCTCCGTCACTCCATGGGCCCGCGCCGTCTCCACAAAGGGATAGTACCACCGCTCCGGGGCGCAGTCAATATAAGAGGGGCTCTCCGGCGCTTCCAGCTCCCAGGAAAACATGCGGCAGAGAATCGCGGCAAATTCCCCGCGGGTGATATCCCGGCCGAAGCCAAACGTCCCGTCGGGGGCGCCCTCCATCAGACCGTAAGCGGCAGCCTGCTCCGCCACCGGAACGGCCCAGCTGTCCCCGGCGTCGGAAAACGCGCGGGCAGCAGGGGTCAGCGGTAGGGCGCAGAGCAGAAGCACCAGTAAAATTCGGCAGACGCGTCGAGCCATAGCGACCTCCTCAGCACAGCGGCGGATATGGGTTATTGACAGCATTGTAGCAGACCCTGCGCGAAAACGCAACCGGGCGCTCCAATGGAAACCGACAAAATTTCCAAAAAGGGGTGACGCGCCGGACTTTTTTTGATAGAATATAGGCAGTTGCACACGGGGCTTAAATTTTGTACAATAGAAATAGTTTTTTCTGGGCCGCAGGGCTCCCCTATCATACATACCCCGGGTCCCGGACCTGCCTCACGCGTGGTCCGCTGCCCGGAAAAAGGAGAGGCGTACATGAAGCTCTTGGAGGAACGCATCCGGCAGGATGGAAAAATTCGGGACGGCGGCGTGCTGAAGGTGGACAGTTTTCTCAACCACCAGATGGATGTCAGCCTGTTTCAGGAAATCGGCAGGGAGTTTTTGCGGCTGTTTGGGGACTGCGAGGTCACGAAGATCCTGACCATTGAGGCGTCGGGCATCGGAATTGCGTGTGTGACTGCGCAGTTTTTTCATTGCCCGGTGATCTTTGCCAAAAAGAACAAGACCCGCAATATCGCGGGAGATGTGTATACTTCCAAAGTGGAATCCTTTACCCACGGCAAGGTATATGATATCATTGTCTCCAAGGATTTCCTGAGCCCCCATGACCGGGTGCTCCTGATCGACGATTTTCTTGCCAACGGCAGCGCCTTGCAGGGGCTGATCAGCCTGGTCCGGGACGCCGGGGCTTATCTGGTCGGGGCCGGCATCTGTGTGGAAAAGGCCTTCCAGCCTGGCGGGGAGATGATTCGCAATATGGGCGTCAGAGTGGAGTCCCTTGCCAGAATCAAATCCATGAGCGTTGAGGGCGGCGTGGAATTCTGCTGACAGGGTGCACCCGCCAGCTGCATGAACCAAATCCGGCCTTTGCGGCCGTTTTCAAATAGCAGCGTAAAGTGGAAGAAACAAAAGGAGGATCATAAACATGAAAAAGAGACTGCTTGCACTTCTCCTGGCCGGCGCGATGGTATTCGCCCTTGCCGCCTGCGGCGGCGATTCCGGCAGCGGCTCCGGCAGCGGTACTGCCCAGACCCCCGCCCCCGCCACCCCCGCCGGCGGCGGTGAGCCCGCACCCGAGACCAGGACGGTCAAGGTTGGCCTGATCTGCATCGGCGATGAGAACGACCAGGGCTACACCTACAACTTTATCCGCGGTCGGGACGCCGCCACCGAAGCGCTGGAAGCCAAGGGTATCCACGTGGACTGGGTCACAAAGTACAACATCGGCGAGGACTCCACCTGTGAGGACGCCAACATTGAACTGGCCGAAGAGGGCTGCGACCTGATCATCAACAACTCCTTTGGCTTTGAGCAGTTTATGCTGAAGGTGGCCCCCGACTATCCCGAAATCGAGTTTATCTCCTGCACCAATCAGGCCTCCTGGGGCGACAGCCTGGACAACACCCACAACGCCTTTGCCAACATTTACGAGGGCCGCTATCTGGCCGGTGTGGTGGCCGGCATGAAGCTCCAGCAGATGATTACCGACGGTGAGATCACCGCTGACCAGGCCGTCATCGGCTACGTGGGAGCGTACTCTTTTGCTGAGGTTATCTCCGGCTTTACCTCCTACTTCCTGGGCGCCCGGTCCGTCTGCCCCAGTGTCTCCATGAAGGTCAAGTTTGTGGGCTCCTGGTCTGACGCCACGGAGGAGGCCAACGCCGCCGCCGCCCTGTGCGACCAGGGCTGCGTCATGATCTCCCAGCACTCCGACAACACCACCCCCGCCACCACCGCTCAGTCCAAGGGCGCGTTCCATACCGGCTACAACAACGACATGACCGGCGTGGCCCCCGAAGCCTCCCTGATCGGCACCCGCATCGACTGGTCCGTGTACTTTGAGTACGCGATTGAGGCCGTGGCCAACGGCCAGAGCTTTGACCAGGACTGGTGCCACGGCATGGACCAGGGCGCGGTGGTTATGACCGCCCTCAACGAGGCCATTGCCGCCCCCGGCACCGCGGAGAAGCTGGCCGAGGTGGAGGAGCAGATCCGCACCGGCGCCCTCCAGGTCTTTGACACCTCCACCTTCACCATTGGCGGGCAGGAGCTCACTCAGGCCTTCGCGCTGGACACCGACGGGGACTTTGCCCCCGACTCCGAGGAGGCTGTCTTTGATGGTGCGTTCCACGAGTCCTACTTCCAGTCCGCGCCCTACTTTGCCCTCGAAATCGACGGCATTGAGTGGCTGAACGCCGAATTTTAAGAGGAAAATTCTCAAAAGAGGGCTGCCCCGCGCAGCCCTCTTTTGGATATCAGTCAGAAGCGGCGGCGGCAGGCCGCCCGGGGAGCGGCAAAGCCGGAGCGCGGCTTTGCGGGCAAGGAGAGACGCAGAGGTCCACGGCCGTCCGCCGGGTCGGTCGGCCCGCTGGAGACTCTGCCACGGCGAGGAGGATGACAGCCTTTGGAAACTGTCCATGCAATCGAGCTGCGGCACATCACCAAGCGCTTTGGCAAGGTGGTGGCCAACGACGGCATTGACCTGACCCTGGACCGGGGGGAGATTCTCTCCCTGCTGGGGGAAAACGGCAGCGGCAAGACCACCCTGATGAATATGCTCTCGGGCATCTACTATCCCGACGAGGGGGAGATTCTGGTGGAGGGGCGGCCTGTGTCCATCCGCTCCCCCAAGGACGCCTTTGACAACGGCATCGGCATGATCCATCAGCACTATAAGCTGGTGGACGTATTCACCGCTGCGGAGAACATCGCCCTGGGGCTCCAGGGCAGGGGAAAACTGGACCGGAAGGCTGTGGCCAGCCGGGTCCGGGAGATCAGCGACAAATACGGCTTTGGCATTGACCCCAATAAAAAGGTCTACGACATGTCCGTATCCGAGAAGCAGACGGTAGAGATTGTCAAGGTCCTGTACCGGGGGGCGGATATCCTCATTCTGGACGAGCCTACGGCGGTGCTTACCCCCCAGGAGACCGACCGGCTCTTCGCCATTCTCCGCTCCATGCGGGATGACGGCAAGGCCATCGTCATCATCACCCACAAGCTCCACGAGGTCATGGCCCTGTCCGACCGGGTGGCGGTCCTGCGAAAGGGGCAGTATATCGGCACGGTGGATACCGCCGGCACCAGCCCCCAGGCCCTCACCGATATGATGGTAGGCCGGGCGGTGTCACTGAACATCCAGCGTCCGGAGCCGGTGAATCCCCAGCCCCGGCTGACGGTGGAAAATCTGACGGTGCTGGACGCCGAGGGGGTCAAGCGGCTGGACAGCGTGAGCTTTACCGCTATGGGCGGGGAAATCCTGGGGGTGGCCGGCATCGCCGGCTCCGGCCAGCGGGAGCTGCTGGAGGCCATTGCCGGCCTCTGTCCCGCCACCGGCTCCATCCGGTTCACCCCTGACGGCGGGCCCGCCGCCCAGCTGCTGGGCAAAACCCCGATGCAGATCAAGCAGGCGGGGGTCTCCATGGCCTTCGTGCCGGAGGACCGGCTGGGCATGGGCCTGGTGGGCGGCATGGGCATGACAGGCAACATGATGCTCCGCTCCTGGCGGAAGGGCCGGGGGGCCTTTGTGGACCGGAAAGGTCCCAATGCCTTGGCGCTCCAGGTGAAGGACGAGCTGGAGGTCGTCACCCCCAGCGTGGAATTCCCGGTGCGCCGTCTGTCCGGCGGCAACGTTCAAAAGGTGCTGGTAGGCCGCGAGATTGCCTCGGCCCCGGCGGTGCTGATGAGTGCCTACGCCGTCCGCGGGTTGGACATCAACACCTCATATACAATCTACAACCTCATGACTCAGCAGAAGCAGAAGGGCGTAGCCGTCATCTTTGTGGGTGAGGACCTGGATGTTCTGCTGGAGCTGTGCGACCGTATCCTGGTCCTCTGCGGGGGCCGGGTATCCGGCATTGTGGATGCCCGAGCCGTCACCAAGGAGGCGGTGGGCCTGCTGATGACCCAGGCGGGCGGAAAGGGGGAGGATAGCCATGCATGAACAAAAGACGCCGTGGGTCCGCCTGGCCAAGCGGGACGCCATGCCCCAGGGCCAGATCTGGTGCATCCGCGCCTGCTCCTTTGTGGCGGCGCTCCTCCTGGGCGGGGTGATCTTCCTGGTGCTGGGGCACAACCCCTTTTCCGCCTATGGCACCATCATCAGCGGGGCTTTGGGCAAGAGCACCGCTATCCGGCAGACCGTCCGCTCGGCCATTCCCCTGCTGGGCACCGCGCTGGCCATCGCCCCCTGCTTCAAAATGCGCTTCTGGAACATCGGGGCCGAAGGGCAGATCACCGCAGGCGCAATTGCGGCCAGCTACTTTGCCCTGTTCTGGTATGACAAGCTCCCCGGGCCGGTTTTGATTGCGGTTATGGCCGCGGCAGGAGCCGTGGGCGGCGGCCTCTGGGCACTGATTCCCGCCTTCTTCAAGGCCAGGTGGGGGACCAATGAAACGCTGTTTACCCTGATGATGAACTATATCGCCATCGGCGTGGTGAAGTGGCTTCAGGGCGGCCCCTGGGAGGGGCGACCCGGCTCCCAGATCATCCCCCAGTTCAACGAAAAGGCCGTCCTGCCCAAGATATTAGGGGTCCACTGCGGCTGGATTATTGTTTTGGTATTGACCGCACTGATGTTTATCTACATGAGATACACCAAGCACGGCTATGAGATTGCCGTTATCGGCGAGAGCGGCAATACCGCCCGCTATGCGGGCATGAATGTGGGCTGGGTGATTATGCGCACCATGTTCCTGTCGGGGGCCGTCAGCGGGTTGGTGGGGTTTATCGTGGCTTCGGGCGCCAATAATACACTCTACGACGGCGTGGCCGCCGGAGTTGGCTTCACGGCCATTACTGTGGCGTGGCTGGCTCAGCTCAACCCCTTTGCCATGGTGGGAATTTCCGCGCTTCTGGCCGTGCTGGACAAGGGGGCGGACACTTTGCACACCCGCATGAATGTTCCGGCCTCTATTTCGGACATTATCACCGGAATTTTCCTCTTCTGCATGTTGGGGTGCGAGTTTTTCATCAATTATAAGCTCATCTTTCGGGGCAGTCATGGGGAGGTGGCAAAGGCATGAACCTGCAAACCCTTCTGCTCCCCCTGCTGATGGCCGCCATTGTCAACGGCACGCCGCTGCTCTTCGGCACGGTGGGAGAAATTCTGTCGGAAAAGACCGGCAACCTGAACCTGGGCGTAGAGGGCATGATGTACATGGGCGGCGCCATGGGCCTGGGCGCGGCCTTCTACTACGAGACTATGGCTGGCGGCGGCGCCAACGGCCCCACGGCGGTGGTTCTGGCCCTGGTGTTCTCCTTCCTGGGCGGGGCAATCGGAGCCCTGATCTACAGCTTTGTCACCATCACCCTGCGGGCCAATCAGAACGTCACCGGCCTGGCCCTGTCCATTTTCGGCACCGGCGCGGGACAGTTCATCGGCGAGTATATGCGGGTGACATCCGGAGGGTATGTGTCTATCAGCAACGGGCTGAAAACCGCCTTTGAAAACTCCCCGTTCCCCGCCGCGCTCCAGGGGATTCCGGTGGTCGGCCCCCTGCTCTTCGGACACAATATCTTTGTCTATCTCGGGGTCGCCCTGGCGGTGGCCATGTCCTTCTTTCTGAGCCGTACCCGGACAGGGCTCTACCTGCGGGCGGTGGGCGAGTCCCCCGCTACCGCCGACGCCGCGGGGATCAACGTGACCCGCTATAAATACCTGGCCACCGTAATCGGCGGCGGTATTTCCGCTGTGGGCGGCATGGTGTACATCACCACCATCGCCGGCAGCGTCTGGAATCACGAAGGGCTCTCCGGCGAGGGGTGGCTGGCGGTGGCCCTGGTGATCTTCTGCCTGTGGCGGCCGCTGAACGCCCTGTGGGGCTCGGTGCTCTTCGGCGCGCTGATGATCCTCTATCTGCGGCTTCAGCTGCCCTTTATTCCCGACCAGCTCTACAAAATCCTGCCCTATGTGGTGACAGTGATTGTGCTGATCTTCACCAGCCTGCGCAACAGCAAGGATAAGCAGCCGCCCGCCAGCCTTGGTTCCGCCTATTTCCGGGAAGAGCGGTAGTCCCGGCTCCGAAAAAAATTGGTGGAAAGCAAAATGAGAACTTGTATTTTACCGGAAAAGCGTGTACACTGGTAATGCCGAGCCGACAAGCACATTATGACCAGAAGGAGGCCCCTGTCTATGAAAAAATTCCTGGCCTGTTTCCTGAAAATCATCGCTCTGCTGACCGTATTGGCCGCCGCCGCTTATGCCGTCGCCCTCAATTGGGAGCGGATTGAGGCGTCTGTGGAGCGCCTGAAGGACGCCCTGGCAGAGCGGAAAAACAGCTGCTGCCGCTGTGAAGAGGATGATTACGCCGACTGGGACGAGGAGTGCTGAGCCTTTCCCCGGAGCGGTAAAGTCCCACACCTCTGACGGCCCCGGCCGAAGGACCAGGGCCGTCAGACTGTCGAAAAATTTCCCCTACGGGAAAGCCTCGCAGAGTTTTGCCGCCCTCAGGCGGCAAAATAAAGTCAAAATTGGTCATTTTCGGGGACATGTGCCTCGGAAATGACACTGCCCGGCCTGCAAGTGTGCCCAAAGGGTGCGCGCGGCAGGCCGTATCCCTTTTGTCGAAAAAGGCCAGAGGCCTTTTTCGACAGGCTCACGGCCCCGGCCCTTCGGCCGGGGCCGTGTTTTGTCTCCGCCGGTCCGCACCCTTTTGTTCCATCGGAATAAGATAGGGTAGTCACGGAATACGGAGGGGGAGCGCTATGAAAAACGAATTAGACATCTGGGTGGCCGGAGGCGACATGCGGCAGGCAAAGCTGGCGGAGCTTCTGGCTGAGGACGGACACAGCGTACATACCTTCGCTCTGGAGCGCCTGGGGGCTATCCCGGGCACACAGCCGGAGGAGCGGCTGGAGGGAATGGCCCTGGCAGACTGCGTGGTATTCCCGCTGCCGGCAGCCGGCGAGGGCAGCCTGCTGAACGCCCCTCTCTCAGAGGGGAAGCACCCTCTGTCCCGTCTGCTGGACGTGCTCCGCCCCAGCCAGGTGGTCTGTGCGGGGATGGTCAGTCCGCAGGTGAACGCTATGGCCGCCGACCGGGGACTGACCCTCTGCGACTATTTTGCCCGGGAAGAGCTGGCGGTGGCCAACGCAGTGCCCACCGCGGAGGGCGCTATTCAGATCGCCATGGAGGAGCTGCCTATCACCATTCAGGGGTCCAATGTGCTGGTCATCGGTTATGGACGGCTGGGGCGGGCGCTGTCCCAGCGGCTGGCCGCCCTGGGCGCCAAGGTCAGTGTCGCCGCCCGGAAATATTCCGACCTGGCCTGGGCGGAGAGCTGCGGCTATGGCATTGAACACACCGACCAGCTGGAGGGCTGGCTGTGCTGTTACGACCTGGTTGTCAACACCGTCCCCGCCCGGATTTTGAACCGGAAGGGACTGGAGGATCTGCGGGCCGGATGCCTGGTTATCGACCTCGCCTCCAAGCCCGGGGGGGTAGACCTGGAGGCGGCGGCACAGTTGGGAATCAAGGTAGTATGGGCTCTTTCATTGCCGGGAAAAGTCGCTCCTGTGACAGCGGGAAAAAGCATCAAGACCACCATTTATAATATCCTGCACGAGTTGGGAGTGTGACTATGGAACCAATCAAAGTGGGGTTTGCCTTCTGCGGCTCTTTCTGCACCTACGCCAAAGCGCTGGAGGCGCTGGAGCAGGTAAAGGCCAGATACGAGGATGTGACCCCCATCGTCTCTCAGTCCGGTGTGGACACGGACACCCGTTTCGGCAATGCCCATGATCACATGCGTGAAATGGAGCGCATCTGCGGCAGGCGGGTTATTGACAGCATTCTCAAGGCGGAACCCATCGGCCCCAAGGGGCTGCTGGATGTGCTGGTCGTCTGTCCCTGCACGGGAAACACCCTGGGAAAGCTGGCCTGCGGCATCACCGATACCGCCGTAACCATGGCTGCCAAGGCCCATCTGCGCAGCGGCGGCCCGGTAGTGCTGGCTGTAGCCACCAATGACGGGTTAGCTGCCAGCGCCAAAAATATTGGAACACTGCTGGACAAAAAGAATGTCTACTTCGTCCCGTTCCGTCAGGACGATCCCCTGGAAAAGCCAACCTCCCTGGTGGCGGATTTCACTCTGGTGCCCGACGCCATCGACGCCGCCCTTCGGGGAGAGCAGCTCCAGCCGGTGTTGCTGGCCCCTCTGCGTACATAAGCGCATAAACCGTTTACAAGAAAAGGGGCCTCCTGCTAAAGCAGGAGGCCCCTTTAACATGTCAAAACCGTGGTGGATCCATATTTTGGAGACAATGCGGCCGGCTCCCGGCCCTGATTGGAGTTCAAAGCTGCTTTTTGGTAAGGTATCTGCGGGGCAAGTGATATTTTCTAATCTTGCGGATTAACGTGGACAAATTGATCCCCAGAGAATCCGCCACTTCCTGAAGTGTCATATTATCCTGTAGGCTGGATTCCAGAAAGGCAGCCTCGGCCTGTTCCATATACGTTTTCAGAGTTCCCCCCGTTCTGGGGACAATGCTCTCCCGCAGATCCGGCGGCAGCACAGTGACGTCCAGGAGCGCCGTGGTGGAAAGGATGTAAATCCGTTCCACAATGTTATTCAGCTCCCGAACATTTCCGGGCCAGTCATAGTTTAAAAAGGCGTCACAAACACCCGCTGAGAAGCGCTTTGTACTGTTGTTTTTTCTGTTGAGCTGCTCCAAAAACAGCTCAGCCAGCGGAAGTATATCCTCCTTCCGCTCCCGCAGGGGCGGAATATTGATCGGGACCACGTTCAAACGATAGTACAAATCCTGACGAAACCGTCCCTGGGCCACCTCCTCTTTTAAATTCCGGTTGGTCGCCGCAACAACCTGAGCGTTCATGGAAATTCGCTTGGTTCCGCCCACGCGCAGGTAACTGCGGTCCTGAAGAACCGTAAGCAGCTTAACCTGAAGATGCAGGGGCATTTCTCCAATCTCATCCAAAAAGGCTACGCCATCTCCCGCCAGCTCAAAAATTCCGATTTTCCCCTGACGGGAGGCGCCGCTGAAGGCGCCTGGCTCGTATCCAAAGAGCTCCGATTCCAGCAGCGTCTCCGGAATAGCTCCACACGAAATCTTAATATACGGCGTATGATTGCCGGCGGAGCTGTTGATAAACCGGCAGATGACGTCTTTTCCCACACCGGACTCTCCGGTGATCAGCACGGTGGAACGGGTCTGCCCGACACGATAGGCCAGCTCCAGAATGCTGCGCATTTGCTTGCTTTTGGCCACAACGCCGTCGCCTTTGCTGCGCATCAGCTCATTAATGCGGGACTGGAGAAGCAGATTGGCCCGGTCCAGCTTTTCAATCTGCCGCTCATAATGCAGATAGGTGGTTCCCAGGTCGCGCCGCAGGGAATTGAGCTGCTCCAAATCCCGGAAATTTGTCGCCGCACCGCGGAAAATGCCCTCGTCATCATAGATGGGAATGGCTGTAACAAGAATCTCGTGGTTTTCGTCGGAGCCGTACTGAATCGACTCCGTCTTTGGCTGCCTGGTCTGGAATACATCCAGTACCATGCGCGAGACGGGAAATCCGCTTTCTGCCAGCTCATAAATACTGTGACCCAGGATATCGGAAGCGGACAGGCCGGTCAGCGTATAATAGGCGTTATTGGCGTAGACGACGATTCCGATTTCGTTCGTATAGGAGATTCCGTCCGGCAGGGCGTTGAGGAACCGTTCCATAGACGCGTCGCGGCAAAAGGGTTCAGCCATATGCTCCTCCATAGGTACTCCCTTCTACGACATATTTTTAAAACAGCCCGATCTGCCGCCACCAGCTCAGATAGAGGAACAGCCCGCACAGCAGCGTGACCAGGGTGAGCGGCAGCCCCAGGCGGAACGTCTGAACGCTGGTATAACAGCCGTCCCCCTCTCCCAGCAGCAGCAGAACATGGTGGAAGGGGAAGAGAAAGTGACCGCAGATACCCAGGTAAATCAGGAATAAAAGCACCGGTTCCGTGGTCACTCCCGCCCCCGCAGCCATTAACCCGGGCACCACCACAGACATTGTGGTTACATTGCTGCCCAAAAGCATGTGCATAGCCATGGAGATCCCCAGGACCAAGGCGGCATAACGCAGGGAGAAAGTCTCTGGAAACAGGGCAGCCAGCTGACGGAACAGCACATCGGCGGCGCCGACCGCTGTCAGGACCCCGCCTATGGAAAAAGCGGCGGTGAGAAATACCAGCAGCTTTACATTGATTGTGCGTAAATCTGACAGGTGCAGAAGCCCCAGGGGAAACAGGACGGCAGTGCCCAGGGCAACGATTACGGTTCCGCTGATTCCATGGAGGTCCTCCAAAGCCCAAAGCACAACGACCAGCAGAATGACAAGCAGATTACGCAGGTCCTTTCCGCTCAGCTTTTCTTTTGGAACAGCCATTATATCGGACGCGGGGGGATGAAAGTCTTTCAGCTCCCTGTGAAAAACAGCCAGGAATAAAAGCGTCACCAGGGCGGTAAAGGCCAGGGTGGGAAGCGCCATAGCCCGCAGCCAGTCTCCCTCAGAAATTGACACACCGCCCATGGTCAGCAGCGCGTGATTGAGAATCAGATCCCCCCGGCGCATCGTCATATTCAAAAAAGCGCTGTAGACAAAAAGAAGGAAAAAAAGTGTAGAGCGCAGAGAGGCTTCTAATTCTATCTTATCCCAAAAGTCCCTGAAAATCAATACAAGGACAATGATTCTGGAAAAGGGCTGAGGAATTACAAAGATCATCGCGAAGGAAGCCAGGGCCATTACCGCCATCAGCTTTCCCAGGCTCCTGCTGGCGTATAGCAGCAGGGGCTGAAACAATCGCCGGGTCAGCCCGCTGTTGGAAATTCCCTGGGAAAACAGGAAAGAGAGAACAATAATCAAAAAATTCTCCGAGCGGGGAAAGGTGAGGATTGTGGCCGCCGGAGCGGTGGAAAACAGGAAAAAGGCGGCTAAAAGCACCAGAGAAGCGGCGGTACGCTCCACCCAGCCTGTAACCCACCAGATGATAACGACCAGCAGAATGCCAAGAATCAGGCATTGGCGGGGCGTAAAAGCCAGAGGCCGGAACAGCAGTAAAGCCGGAAGCGGAAGCAGGGAGAGCGACAGCCTGGGAAGCTGGGCAAAAAGCTTGCCCGCGGCCGGCCGGCCGGCGGCGCCGTTCACAGCTGCAACCCCATTTTTTCGTTGCGGAAGAGCCGGGCGTCCATCCAGTGCAGGTCAGGGGAGATACGGGGCGTAAACTCCATCTGGTCCAGAATATCCCGCTGCAGCTCCACACCGGGGGCCATTTCGATTAATACAAGGCCGTCCTCCTCCAGCCGGAATACCGCCCGCTCTGTGATGTACAGCACCTCCTGCCCGGTCCGGCGGGCATAATCGGCGGAAAAGGTGATTTGCTGCACCCGGCGGACAAATTTTTTCCCGGAGCCCTCCTTCAGAATGGAAAGTGAACCGCCGCCGGTGCGGACCTGCAGGCCACCGGAGGTGAACGCGCCCAGAAAATAGACCCTGGGTGTGTTCTGAGAAATATTGATGAAGCCCCCGGGCCCGGTGCACCGGTCCCCAAATTTGGACACGTTTACGTTTCCGCTCTCGTCAATTTCTGCCGCGCCCAGGAATGCCATATCCAATACGCCGCCGTCGTAGAGGTCAAAGGTATCGGCGATATTATAGATAGCCTCCGGATTCATGGCGGCGGCAAAGCCCATCCCCTCCAGAGGGACGCCGCCCACCGGTCCGGATTCCAGGGAGAGCGTGGTGCGGGATGCGAGCCCTTCCTCATTGGCGATGCTGGCCACGCCGGAGGGGATGCCGATACCCAGATTGATGAGCACATCCCGCTTCAGCTCCATGGTTCCCCGCCGCGCGATAACCTTTCGCAGGTCCAGAGGCATGGGAGGGGCATTGCTGGCCAGGCAGCGCACCTCCCCGGTTAAATCCGGACGGTAATACGGGCTGGCATACCCCTGGAGATGCAGCTGCGGGGATGCGGCCTTAACCACATAGTCCACCAGAGAATGGTGAACCCGCACACTCCTGGGGGGCAGACTCCCCCGCTGGACGATTTCTTCCACCTGTACAATGACAATTCCGCCTTGGTTGTGGACCGCCGCGGCCATTTCCAATTGGGCGTCGGTCAGCGCCTCGTGCGCCAGAGAGAGGCTGCCGTCCTCATCGGCATAGGTCGCGCGGATCAGGCAGGCGTCCAGCGGGAAGGCGTGATAAAGAAGAGCCTCCCGTTCTCCGTTCCGGACCAGGGATACGATTTCCCGTCCCTGCATTCTGGCCCGCCGGTTGGCCCGGCAGCCCTCCTGCCGGGGGTCGGCATAGGTTCCCAGACCTACATGGGTCAAAACCCCCGGTTTTTTCCCCGCAATGGCACGAAACAGGTGCATGACCACCCCCAGAGGGAGCACATAGCCCGCGATTTCATCAGAGCCCACCATGGCGGCGATCTCCGGGGCGTTGGCCAGATGACCGGCTATCATTGTGTCAATCAGGCCGGGCTCCTTGAGCAGGGCCAGACCCTGACCGCTTTTCCGGCCGGGGCCCGGCGTAATCCCTGTAACCAGGGTAAGGCCGCGGGGCTCTCCGGTCTCATGAAACCGTTGGGCCAGGGCGGTAAGAAGATCGTCCGGGCAGGCATAAGCGCCAAAGCCGCCGACGCCCACTGTCATTCCGCTGCGCAGCAGGGCGGCGGCTTCCGGTGCAGTAATGAAACGTACCATATTGGGTATCTCTCCTTCTTGTTGAAATGTTGTCAGCCAAGAAGCGCAGTCTGGTTCTAAAGGGCACTGACCGAATTCCCTTTGAAATGCGCCGCTTAAAAAACCTGCAAGATTGATACCAAATTTTTATGGCGGAGCCGCGGCCCCGGTTTCCGGGCGGGGCAGGGGGACGGCGGTTTGATTCAGGCAAAGGAAACTGCGCATCATTGCCTATTTCCGACCGAAGGAGGGGGAAGAAACCGGCGGAAAGCCGCTGAAAAACAAGCAACTTGCGATAATGCCCATTTTTAAGGCGATAATAGGCATTGATGCCCATTTATAAAACGAAAAGAATGGAGACCAGGCAGAGGGAAGCGGGCAGAGAAATCTTTTTTCACTGTCCGCGCCTGGTTTTTCGGGCGCTCTGCTGTGAAAAACGCCGGTTTTGGCACCGTCCTTGCTCAAGTGAAGACATGTAGGCCGTGAGAGGTCCGGCTGGCGCATTATTTTTATCGCAACAGAGGAGTGAGTTACTTGGCAAGGAAAGTCATTATCACCGTGGCCCAAACTGGGGCGTTTCAGGGAAAAGAGGCAAATCCTAATATTCCCCTTACCCCCCAGGAGATAGCGGATTCCGCCTATGAGTGCTATAACGCGGGCGCCGCCGTCGTGCACATTCACGCCCGGGACAAAGAGGGCGTATCCACCAACGACCCGGCTGTATTCAATGAAATTGGTTCCCGCATCCGCTCCAGGTGCAGCATCATCACGCAGTATTCCACCTCTCCCGCCAATAAAGCGGGAGCGCTGGCCGAGGATGGCATGGCGCTGCTTTTTGACAAAGACCTGGTCAAACCGGACATGTGCTCCCTGGACTGCTCTTTGATTTCCACCACCTGGAACGGGCGCACCTTTGTCCATGAGTGGTATCGGGATTTCCTGCTGAAATACGCCGGAATGATGAAGGACATGGGAATCAAGCCGGAACTGGAATGCTTTGACCCCACTTCCATTGAGGATGTTTTTGGGATTTTGCAGCCTGCAGGTGTGCTGGAAGATCCGGTGTCCCTCTCTTTTGTCATGGGTATGGACAGGATCAGCCAGGGAGCCATTTCCTTCTCGGATGAAAATCTGGATTTCATGATCCGTAAGCTGCCCAAAGACCAGTTCGTAAATTTCAGCACCATTGCTATCGGGGGAAAGAACCAGGTGCCCGGCATGACCATGACCGTGCTCAAAGGCGGCGGAGCCCGGGTGGGTATGGAGGACAACATCTATTACGGCCCCGGGCGTCTCCTGAAAAGCAACGCGGAGATGGTGGAACGGGCTGTGCGCATCATCCATGAGCTGGGGATGGAGGTGGCCTCTCCCGACGAGGCCAGGGAGATCCTGAAGATCAAAAAGCCCTGAGTGAAGGAGCGATGACGATGAAACTCAACGGTATTGACCACGTAGGCGTAATTGGCACCGGTATGATCGGAACCAGCTTGGGTGTCCTGCTGACCGGACACGGCTACAGGACAACTTTACTGGCGGTAGACGAAATTCAGATTGCAGAGAGCCGCAAAAAGTTCGACAACTTTTATAAGGCCATGGTGGAAAACCAGGTTATGACCCAGGCCCAGGCAGATATATGCAGGCGCTATCTCTCATTCACCACTGACTATGCCGCGCTGACGGATGCCGACTGTGTATTTGAGGCTGTGGTGGAGCAGCTTCCTGTCAAGCAGGAGGTCTACCGCAGACTGGAGGAGCACTGTCCGGAGCTCCGGCTGATTATGTCCGTCAGCTCCGCGATCCAGCCGGAAAAGCTGGCCGATGGCATGGGGAGATATAAGGACCGTATCCTGGTGACGCATCCGTTCTTCCCCCCGCACTTAATTCCCTACTTTGAAATTGTAGCCTCGCCTCAGGACACCGCACCGGGTATGACAGACCTGGCGAAAGAATTCCTTCTGTCCCTGGACCGCAAGCCGGTGGTACTGAAAAAATCGGTGCCGGGATTTTTAGGAACGCGGCTTCAGTTCGCGATGGCCAGGGAAGCGGTCAATATTGTGCAGAGCGGCATTGCGGAGCCGGAGGACGTGGATATGGCGGCTATGTACAGCTTTATGCCGCGCTATACCAAAATCGGCATTTTTGAGCACTTTGACAACGGCGGTCTGGAGCTGTTCGCTGCAACTATGAAAAACCTGTTCCCCTACCTCAGCCAGGAGCAGGGAATCCCGCCCATCGTACAGGAAAAGCTGGACAAAGGCGAGCTGGGGGTCAGATCAGGCAAAGGCTTTCGGGATTGGCGCGGAGCGGACCTGGAGGATCTCAGCCGCCGGACGGCGGAACCCTGGTGGCCCATGATTCACTGGGACCTGCCCGCAGAGTAAGGAGGCCGGCCAGACATGATTCAACGCATTGCGGTAATGGGGGCGGGTTCTTTAGGCACGACGATGGGCGCTTTTTTGACCCGCGGCGGATATGACGTCACCCTGGTGGACGCCTGTCGGGAACATGTGGACGCCTTGAACCGGACCGGAGCGCACATCATTGGTTCCGTGGATATGACGATTCCGGTCAAGGCCTGCTGCGCTGAAAGCATGGAAGGTAATTTTGACCTGTTCCTTTACATGGCAAAGCAGACTCACAACGCCACGGCCATTCCCCAGATGCTGGAACACAGCCATAGCCGGACGATTGTAGCCACCTGTCAGAACGGACTTCCGGAGGAGGCTCTGGCGGAATACTTTCCCCGGGAGCGGATTCTGGGCGTACCCACAGGCTGGGGCGGAATTTTCCAGGGACCTGGCTGCACGCTGCTGCCCTCGTCTTTAGACAGCATGGCCTGCTCGGTGGGAACTCTGACCGGGGCGCATCTTCCGGAATTGGATGAAGTAGCGGAGATATTGGGCTCTTTTCTCCATGTGTCCATATCGTCCAATCTTCCGGGGCTTCGCTGGAGCAAGCTAATTTTTAATTCTGCCTACAGCGGACTTTCCACCATAACCGGGCTTACCCTGGGTCAAATCATTGCGGACCCGGCGCTCATCCGGCTGATCTGCTTCATCGCCAGGGAGAGCCTGCGGGTGGCCAAGGGGCGCGGCATTGACGTGGAGCGCTACCACTGCGGTGAGCGGGCCTATAATTTTGAAGTCATGTTTGCGTTTTCCGGGGAGCCGGATGTGGTTCAGGCCATGGAGGATGCCAAAGGGTATGTGGGGCCGGCCGGAGGCGGGGTTATCGCCTCCATGCTCCAGGATATCAAACGGAACATCCCCTGTGAGATAGACGCTATCAATGGCGCGGTATGCAGTCAGGGCTCCCTGGCGGGGGTGCCCACGCCTATCAACGGCCAGCTGGTACAGCTCATTCGGAAGATCCAGGCTGGCGAACTGCCCTATCAGAGGGAAAACGCGGAGCTTCTCCGGGTCGATTGAGGACCGGAGCCGCGCCGTGCCGCCCGCCGGCCGCGGCGGTGGGGTTGTGGTGCCGTCTGCAGCGGCATCCGGCAGCGTTGCGGTGCACGCATTTCCATAGATTACGCGCGAAACACACAGAGGGGAGGAATGCCTATGTTTAAGAGAATTGCTGTCATGGGAGCGGGGTCCCTGGGCACTGCTGCCGGCGCTTTTTTGACCCAAAAAGGTTATGATGTTACCCTGGTGGACGCTAACCAGGCCCATGTAGACGCCCTGAACAGCACCGGGGCCCATATTATCGGCCCGATTGATGTGACCATACCGGTCAAGGCCTGCTGCGCCGAAAGCATGGAAGGCAATTTTGATCTGTTTCTCTATATGGCGAAGCAGACATGCAACCACGTGGCCGTACCGCAGATGCTGGCCCACAGCCATGACAAAACGGTTGTCATCTGCTGTCAAAACGGGCTTCCGGAGATGGAGGTTGAAAAGTGGTTCCCCAGGGAGCGGATTCTGGGCGCGCCTTGGGGATGGGGCGGTATTTTTCAAGGCCCTGGCTGCACCCAGCTGACTTCCGAGGTTGCGTTTATGAGCTGCACCCTGGGTTCTCTCAGCGGTGCGCACACTTCAGAGCTGGACGAGGCGGCCGAGATTCTGGGAAGCATCCAGCATGTCCAGGTTTCGGACAATCTGATGGGCCTGCGCTGGAGCAAGCTGCTGGTCAATGCGGCCTACAGCGGGGTGGGTACAATTACCGGCTATACCTTTGGGCAGATTATTGTAGACCCGGAGCTGATGAGGATTGCTTGCTATGTGGGACGGGAGTGCATGAGAACGGCTCACGCCTGCGGTGTTAAAGTGGAACCATTCCATGCGGAAGGGCGCTTCTACAGCTTCGAGACGCTGTTCACCTTTGAGGGAGAGCCGGACCTGAAGCTGGAGATGCAGATGGCGGAAGGCTATCTGGGTCCATCGGGTACATCCTTGGCGTCCATGTGTCAGGATATCCGCCGGGGACTGCCCTGTGAGATCGACTACATCAATGGAGCGGTTTCCCGCCTGGCCAGAGAACACGGAGTGAAAACACCCGTGAATGACCAGATCACAGCGTTGATCCGGCGTATTTCCGCCGGAGAGCTCCCCTATGAAAGAGAGAATGCGGGAAGAATCATATTTGGGTGAGCGCTGAACTGAAATGGGTCATCCGGACAAGAAAATGTGTCACTATTTGAAATAGAAAAGAGGAAAAGTGAATGTCTGTTATCAGTCTTCTCGGCTTATTTGCTGCAATTGCTGTGCTGATTCTGCTGATTTACAAGGGAATGCACTCGCTTATGGTCGCGGTCATTTCCTGCCTCATCCTGATTTTTACCAGCGGTTTGGACGTGTGGACCACTTACGTGGGGGGACCCAACGGCAGCTTTACCGCCTCTATGATGGGGTTTATGCAAAATTTCATCCTGATGTTCGCAATCGGCGCTGTGCTGGGTGAATTCCTGTCCAAAAGCGGGTTTGCCTTTTCCATCGCCCTGAAGCTCAGCGACCTGTTCGGTACCAAGCACGCTGTCCTGATCGTCGTGGTCTCCACCATGATTCTGGCCTACGGCGGCGTGTCCATGTTTGTAATTGTATTTGCGGTCTACCCCATTGCCGCCGTCGTGTTCAAGCGCGCAAACATCACCAAGAACCTGCTGCCCGGCTGTATCTGCCTGGGCGCCGGCACGTTCGTCATGACTGCGCTGCCCGGCTCCCCCACCACCATCAACGTGGTGGCCACGCAGTATTTGGGAACTACTATTTGGGCCGCACCTGTTCTGGGAACCATTCTGGCAGTGCTGATGTTTGTGCTGGGCACGCTCTATCTTCTGCGGGAAGAGAAGAAGTACCGGGAAAAGGGCGAAGGCTTTGAGGCCGGAGAAAATGAGTATATTCAGGATATCACAGAGGAAACCCGGAATAACGCCCCCAATTTTGTCCTCTCCGTCCTCCCGGTCATCATCATTTTTGCGTTCAATGTGATAGGAACCAAGCTGGGCCTGAACGCTACGTATGCGGTTTGCCTTGGTATGGCGGCGTCCATCGTTTACATCTGGCTTGTGGCGCACAAACGGATTGAAAGCGTCTTTGCGTGCCTGAACAAGGGCTGCACCAACAGCATCGGCGCAATTATCAATACCTCGGCCATCATCGGGTTCGGCGGTGTCGTGAAAATGACCCCTGCCTTCGGCGCGATTACCAACTTCGCACTGAATCTTCCCTTTGCCCCCATCATTTCCGCTGTGCTGGCGACGGGTATTCTGGCCGGCGTTACCACCAGTTCCACCGGCGGCCTGACGCTGTTCCTGGAGATGCTGGGCGCGGAATTCCTGGCCAAGGGCATCAATCCGGAAGTTATGCACCGCCTGTGCGCCATCGCGTCCGGCACGCTGGATTCTCTGCCCCATTCCGGCCCCAACCTGACTTTGTGCATGGTCATTGGCGTCACAATGAAAAACGCCTATAAGCATATGGGCATGATCACCTGCGTACTGCCCACTATCGCTGTCATTGTCGGCGTGATCCTGGCCGCTGTGGGGGTGTGCTGACCGCATTGGCGCCAGAGAAAGAGCCTGGCCGGCGCCTCCTGCCTGCAGCGAGGCCTGGCGCAGACACTGAGAAAGGAACGATTTTATGGAAATGAAGGGGACCGCCGTTACAAAAGAGCAGGTGATGGATATGGCGGAGGAGGGGCTGTGCAGCGGGCTCAACTGTGGAGAGTGCGTCTATGATGCCTTTATCCGGGCAGGACTGCTGGACGTCCCTCCGGAGACAAGGGCCGCCTGCATTGCTTTCGGCGGAGGAATCGGGCTGACCGGAAATACCTGTGGCGCTCTTTCCAGCGCGCTCCTTGTGAACAGCATGGTTTATGGCCGCAGAGATCCGTGGGAAGCCCCATCCCCGGAGGAGCGCCGGGAACAGATGCAGACGCTGTGCCGCCGGTATAACAATATGGTGCACCGGTTTGAAGCAGAGAACGGCTGTTTGACCTGTCTGGAGCTGTGCGGCGAGGTGGGCGGCTGGGACAGCCCGGCCCGAAAGGAAAACTGCGTGAAAATCGTCCGCCGGGCCGCCGCCATGTCCTATGATTTCCTGATGCTGTCTCTGGAAGAGGCCGCCCGGCTTCCCTTTGGAAAAAGAATGGGAGGGGATAAGGAATGAGCCGAAAGATTGTAATTGTGGGCGGAGTGGCCGGCGGCGCCAGCGCAGCCTGCCGTCTGCGGCGGCTGGACGAAGCGGCCGAGATCATCCTGCTGGAGCGCAGCGGCCAGGTTTCATTTGCCAACTGCGGCATGCCCTATTATATCGGCGGTGTGATTGAGGACCGAAGCGCACTGCTGCTTCAAACGCCCCAGTCCCTCTATGCCAGGTTCCGCATTGATGTGCGGGTGAACAGCGAGGTTACGGAGATACAGCCCGGGCAGAAGAAGGTAGTCATCCGGGAATCCAGGACCGGAAGGATCTATGAGGAGACCTATGACGAGCTGATCCTCTCTCCCGGTGCGGCTCCCGTTCGTCCCAAGCTGCCCGGGGCCGACCTGCCCCAGGTATTTACCCTGCGCAGCATGGAGGACTGCGACCGAGTGAAATCCTTTGTTACCCTCCAGGCGCCCAAACACGCCGTGGTGGTGGGCGGCGGATTCATCGGCATAGAAATGGCGGAGAACCTGCGCCGCCTGGGTGTGGAAGTTGTACTGGCAGAGCTGTCAGATCAGATTCTGGCCCCGCTGGACCCGGATATGGCCACCTATCTCCACAAGCATGTGGTCAGCCAGGGCGTCGTCCTACGCCTGGACACAGGCCTGACTGCCATTGAGTCGGAGGGAGATTCCCTGCTGTGCCGCTTCAGTGACGGAACCGCCGTTCATACGGATATGGCTGCCCTGGCCATAGGGGTTTTGCCGGATAGCCACCTGGCCCTTCAAGCCGGGCTTGCCCTGGGACCCGGGGGAGGCCTTCGGGTCAACCCTCAGATGCGCACCTCTGACCCCCATATTTTCGCCGTGGGAGACGTGGTGGTTTCGACCGATTACGTCAGCGGACAGGATACGCTGGTGCCCCTGGCCGGTCCCGCCAACCGGCAGGGCCGCATTGCCGCCGGCGTAGCCGCGGGACGGGCGTTCTCCTATCGCGGTACCCTCGGCACTTCGGTATGCAAGGTCTTTAATCTGACGGCGGCCTCCACGGGAAAAAATGAAAAACAGCTTAGAAAGGCCGGGCTTCCCTACGACAAAGTCTATACCCATCCCAGCGACCATGCCGGCTATTATCCCGGCTCCACCATGATCCACTTCAAGCTGCTGTTTGACCCGAACAACGGGAAAATCCTGGGCGCCCAGGCAGTCGGAGAGAAGGGCGTTGACAAGCGCATCGATGTCATTGCCACGGCGATCTATGCAGGCCTGACAGTGGAGGACCTGGAAAATCTGGAGCTGGCCTATGCGCCGCCCTTCTCAGCGGCCAAGGATGCGGTAAATCTGGCAGGGTTTGTGGCATCGAATGTCCGCAGGAAGGATTTAAAGCAGTTCTTTACAGAGGACACGGAATGCCTGATGGCCACGGGCGGGTATGTGCTGCTTGATGTGCGCACGCCTGGGGAATTTGCCGGCGGAACCCTTCCGGGCGCCGTCAATATTCCTGTGGATGAGCTCCGCCAGCGGCTGGAAGAGATTCCGAAGGGGAAAAAGCTCCTGGTGTTCTGCAAGGTAGGCCTGCGGGGATACGTGGCCTGCCGCATCCTCGCCCAGCATGGATTTGACCCCTATAACCTCAGCGGCGGTTACACCAGCTGGTCCGCGGTAAAAAAATAACCGCGGTTCCCGCCCGATATCAGCCTTCGACCCCAGAGACAAAACGATGTTCTAATTGACCTTAAAACCCCATTTTTATGAAAGGAACGTGAATCACATGGCAGCGACGAAAAAGCACACCAATTTTATGGAGACCCGCCCCCAGAAGGATATCCAGGAGAAAATCCAGGCCGCCATGGAGCGTGAAGGTCTGGACGCGCTCCTTCTGACCACGCCGGAAAATATTATGTACTCCACCGGCTGGTGCACGCCTCTGTATAACTGGCGTCAGACCGGTACGGCCATGGCCGTGGTGCCCAAGCACGGCAAGGCGTCCATCATCGTCTCCCAGTTTGAGCAGGGCGGTCCGGTGCAGCAGACGAAGGATGTGGATATCGTCTCCTACCCCGTGTGGATTTTTATTGAGGATTTCTACGATCCCAACGAAAAGACCAAGGATGTCCAGCCTGACATGTACCGCACCTTCCGCATGGCCATGGATATCATTAAGGAGAAGACCGGCGCGGACAAGCCCAAGATCGGCATTGAACTGGGCTATATGCCCCACGACAAATACCTGTTCCTGGAGGAGGCCTTCGGAGCAGATAACCTGAAGAATATCAGCGATATGATGATCAAGGTGCGCACCATCAAGCTGCCCTGGGAGATTGATATCCTGCGCTATGCCGCCAAGGTGACAGAAAAAATGATGGGTCTGACCATGCTGATGACCGAGCCCGGCATGACTGAGGCGGACATCTATAAACTCTGGTGGCAGTCCGCCTATGAGATCACCGGCGGACACGACATTGTCTCTGTCAGCCAGGCACACACGCCCGGGCCGGATTTCTGGGCGGGATATATGGCCAGAGAGCGGGAACTGCGGGAAGGCGATATCGTCCGCATTGACGGTGGCGTAAGCCTGTACGGATATATTTCTGACCTGGGCCGGTCCTACTGCATTGGGGACAAGGTGCCCGAGAAGAGCCAGGCTATTTTTGACACGCTCCTGGCGGCCCATGACGCCGAGGTAGCCATGATGCAGCCGGGCAACAAGCTGAAGGATGCCTTCCATGCGGCAATGGACGTCTGCCATAAGGGAGCGCTGCCTCACTTTGTCCGGGGCCACTTTGGACATACCCTCGGCATGGGGCCGGGCGAGGAATACCCGATGCTGGACCCCAACAATGAGATGGTCATGGAGCCCGGCATGGTCTTCTGCTGCGAGACGCCCTACTACAGCTCCAAGTTCGGCTCCTTCAACATTGAAGATACGCTGGTCATTACCGAAAACGGCCATGAGCGGTTTACGCATACCAACCGCAGCCTGATTGTCGGCATGAAATAACACAGAGGAGGGGAACTTCTGCTATGGATTCATCCTATTTTGACCTTGTGATAGACCGCTCTCTGGAGAGCGGGAGCTACAGCCACAAATACCTGTCCATGGTGGACCGCTATGCGGGCTATGACCTGGACGGCGTAATCCCCATGTGGGTGGCGGATATGGATTTCCGCTGCCCGCCGGAAGTCATTGACGCCGTGCGGGAGCGCGCGGCACACGGGCTCTACGGCTATACCGGCAGTACGCTGAACAATGTATTTTTGAAAGCCGCTGCCGGCTGGGTGCAGCGGAGATACGGCTGGGCAGTGGACCCCGGCTGGGGTGTTTACATTCCGGGCATTGTTCCTGCCATCAACGCCGCCATTCAGGAGTTTACCGAGCCCGGAGACGGGGTTATCATACAGTCCCCTGTCTACTATCCCTTTACCGATGGAACCGTCAACAATGGCCGCACGCCCCGGCACAATATCCTGAAAGAGGATGAAAACGGCTACTACACAATGGACTTCGAGGGGCTGGAGCAGCTGGCCAAAGAGCCCCGGACCAAACTTCTGGTATTGTGCAATCCCCACAATCCGGTGGGACGGGTGTGGACCAGGGAAGAACTGACCCGTCTGATGGACATCTGCCTGGAGAATCAGGTGCTGGTTTTTTCCGATGAAATCCACGCGGACCTTATCATGAGCGGTCATACGCACATTGCCGCCGGCACGCTGGGAGAAAAATATCTGCACAATCTGATTGCGGCATACGCTCCCAGCAAGACATTCAATATCGCGGGCCTGGGCGCCTCCGCCATCTTCGTCCCCGATCCTGAAATCCGTCAGCGCCTTCAAAAGCGGATTGGCGCCAACCGGCTTCCGCCTTCCAACGTCTTTGGCCCTCTGGCCGGAGAAGTGGCTTACCGTTGCTGTGACAGCTATGTAGACACGCTGGTGCCTTATCTGGAAAAGAACATCGACTATGTGGACCAGTTTATAAAAGAGCAGCTTCCTGGTATAAAAATGCGCAAGCCGGAAGGTACCTACATGGTGTGGATTGATCTGCGCGGCCTGGGAATGACGCCCCAGCAGGCCAATGACTTCATGATTGAGCAGGCCAAGATCGCGGTAGATTTTGGCACTTGGTTCGGCGTAGGCGGCGACGGGTTCGTCCGCATGAATCTGGCCTCGCCCTTCTCCCTGGTGGAGAAGGCCATGGGTCAGCTGAAGTCCGCTGTGGATAGCCTGCGGAGTGAAGCATAACACCCAGTTCATTCTTGTACGCAGTTCCCCTGGAAGCTAAGAGAGCTTTTACAGCAGCCCCTATTTTGGGGCTATTGACAAAGTCTTATTTGGCGTCGCGGCGGTGTCTTTTCTCGCCATATTTCACAAAAATCCTCGGGAATACACGCAGTATTCCCTGCGGCTTTTGTTTCACCTGACGAAAAAATACTTGCTGCGCCATCCAAAACGACATTTGTCAACAGCCCCCTATTTTGAAACGGTGAAACCAGTTCTATGGCATAAAAACCTGGCGGTGTCTGTAAGACACCGCCAGGTTCCAGCTTGTCGAAAAAGGCCAAGGGCCTTTTTCGACGGGTGCACAGGGGGGGTCCCGGGCAAAACCGGGACCCCCCCTGTATATACGTAAAAAATCACACGAAAAATGATGTGCCGCAGAAAACCGTGTGGTGCGCCCAGGGTACTTATTTCCCCAGACGGCGTACAAGCTCCTTGGAGGTAAAGGTGGCCACGTCATCGGCATAAGTGCCTGCGCCGAAGCCGGCGTCATAGCCCAGTTCCTTGGCCAGAGCGTGGGTAATGCGCGCGCCGCCGCAACAGAAGATATACTTCTCGCGGACGCCCTCAGCCTCGGCCAGCTCGATGAGCTCGGTAAGGTTCTGGATGTGGACATCCTTCTGGGTGACGGTCTGGGAGACCAGCACCACGTCGGCATTGACCTCGGCAGCCTTGCGCAGGAACTCGTCATTGGGAATCTGGCTGCCCAGATTATAGGCCTCGATCATCTCATACCGCTCCAGGCCGTAGTGCCCGGCGAAGCCCTTGCGGTTCATGATGGCGTCGATGCCCACAGTATGGGCGTCGGTGCCGGTAGAGGCGCCGATGACTACCAGCTTGCGGCCAAGCCGCTCCTTCAGGAAGTCGTCAGTCTCGTGCATATCCATGACCTCGTCGGTGACGGTCTGGACCACGATTTCGTTATAGTTGATGGTGTGAGTCAGAGAGCCGTACACCACATAGAAAGTGAAGTTCTCGTCCAGCTTCTGGCGCAGAGCCACGTTGGGGTCGGCCAGGCCCATCTTCTGGGCCATAAGCACGGCGGCCGCCGCGCCCTTGTCGTCGTCCTTCACCGGCAGAGTGAAGGACGTCTGCACCTTGCCGTCGTTCATGGTGTCGCCATAGGGCTTCAGGCGGGTCAGGTCCAGGGTGGTGTCCAGGTCCTTATCGCGGATTTGATACAGTCCGGAGCTCATTTGCCGGCACCCCCTTTCATCATGGGCTCCAGGAACGGGTTAAAGTAACCCGGAGCCTTGCTTACCACACCATCCAGGCCCTTGCCGCCGTCACGGGGACGCTTGATGTCGGCAAAAATGCCCCGCTCCAGCGTCTCGAAAATGCCCAGCTGCTCAATCTGACCCAGCAGATCGGTGGCTTTTTTCAGGACCTCGGCGGCCCGGTTCTGCATGATGCCGCCGTCCTTGAAGACGATCTCGCTGCCCAGGTCCTGCATAGTGCGGAAGATGTACTGGGCGTTCTGGATTGCCAGGAAGCGGTCAGACAGGAAGGGGGTGTGAATGGCCTCAGTCATCATGCCCAGCAGATGGATTTTCTGGCCGGTGAGAATTGTCACCATGTTGAACAGGGCGTCCTGCACGTGGCCGCGGAAAACATTGCCGGTCATGAACTTCGTGGGAGGCATATACTTCAGGGGGGCGTTGGGGAAGATCTCCCGGGCCATTTCAGCCTGGGCGAGCTCATAGAGGAAGCCGTTCTCCACGGCAGGGTCGATTTCAAAGGCATGGCCCAGACCCATCTGCTCCTCGGGCAGACCGGCGCGCAGGGCAAACGCCTCATTGAGGAACTGGGAGGCCAGAACGGTGTGGGCCTCCTCCACCGCGTCGGCGGTGGTCAGGTAGTTGTCCTCGCCGGTGTTGATCACCACGCCGGCGTAAGCGTTGATGGCCCGGGAGAAGGACTGGTCCACCAGAGTGCGCTGCATGTTGATGTCCCGGAACAGGATGCCGTACAGAGCGTCGTTGAGCATTACGTCCAGGCCCTCGAAGGCGCCCATGGCGGCGATTTCGGGCATGCACAGGCCGGAGCAGTAGTTGCACACACGGATGTAGCGGCCCAGCTCCTCACCCACCTTATCCATGGCTTCCCGCATCAGGCGGAAGTTCTCCTGGGTGGCATAGGTCCCGCCGAAGCCCTCGGTGGTGGCTCCGTAGGGCACATAGTCCAGCAGGGACTGACCGGTGGTGCGGATGACGGCGATCACGTCGGCGCCCTGGCGGGCGGCGGCGGTGGCCTGCACCACGTCCTCATAGATGTTGCCGGTGGCTACGATCAGGTAGATCCAGGGGCCGGTCTTCTCGCCGCCGTGGGAGGCGATAAAGTCCTCCCGGCGCTGGCGGCGGGCGCGGATTTTGGTCAGGCTCTCCTCCACAATGGGAGCCAGCACGTCATGGATTTCCTGCTCGCCATGGGTGGGCAGGCTGGTAAGGTCCAGCCCTTCATTGGCCACCGCCTCGGCCAGCTGCTGGGGGTTCTTCCCGGTCTCCAGCATGGCGTTACCGATCCAGAAGGCCGCGCCCTGGGCCAGGGAGCCCTTGTCCATCAGGTGGTCCACCACGACGCTGGGCAGGGGCACTTCCTGTACGTCCACACCGTCGATACCCAGCAGACGGCAGATGGTGCGCTCCACGGCTACGGTGGTGCAGCCGTCAATGAAACGCTGGGTGTCGTCGGCCACCCGGGAAGCGTGGGCCCGGGCCTGCTCTACCAGCTTAAAATCAAGATTCAGCTTAGATTCCAACAATAGTCACTTCCGTTCTTTCAAATCACAGTAGGGGGACGGCGGGCCGCCAGTGAGAAAAGCGGCGGCCCGCCTGTGAAGGGGGAGAAAGACGCTTTATCAATCGAACTTCCGCCCTGCCGCAAGGGTGTGCAGACAACCGGACGCTCCATGTTCAGGAAAATCTCCTGAATCATCTGCGCATCTGGCAGAAGGGTTATCCCCGTCCGCACAGCGTAACCAAACCCGCCACAAGGACTTTGGGAGCTCCACAATCCGCCGTCACCGGGCGCAACGCCGGAGCGGTCAACAGACTGCGCGGCGACTGGAAGTTCTTTTGATCACTTTTCTTTCAAGAAAAGTAATCTTACTCGTGGTGGGAGCGCTTATGGCGCTCCAGACCGGCGGGCTCCATGGAGAGCTGCTGGCCCCGCTCCAGGCCGGCCACGCCCATGAGCTCCACCTTGCGCTCACCCTCGCGCTCGGCCTTGCAGTACTCGCACTGGCAGGTCTCCTCGTAGTGCTCGGGCTCGGTGTAGGTGGTGATGACGCCCTCGTAGTTGCGCAGGATGACCTTGTGGGGGGTCTGAGAGATGACATACTGAGGCATAACGGGGGTCTTGCCGCCGCCGCCGGGGGCGTCCACCACAAAGGTGGGCACGCAGAAGCCGGAGGTATGACCGCGCAGGCCCTCGATAATCTCGATGCCCTTGCTGACGGGGGTGCGGAAATGCTCCAGGCCCATGGACAGGTCGCACTGATAGATGTAGTAGGGGCGCACGCGGATTTTGACCAGCTCGTTGACCAGCTTCTTCATCACGTGGACGCAGTCGTTGATGCCAGCCAGCAGCACGCTCTGGTTGCCCAGCGGCACACCGGCGTCGGCGAGCCGGGCGCAGGCGGCGGCGGCTTCGGCGGTGATCTCGTTGGGATGGTTGAAGTGGGTGTTCAGCCAGACGGGGTGGTACTTCTTCAGCATGTTGCACAGCTCGGGAGTGATGCGCTGGGGCAGCACCACCGGGGTGCGGGAGCCGATGCGGACGATCTCCACGTGGGGGATCTCACGCAGCTTGGCGATGATGTACTCCAGGCGCTCGTCGGAGCAGAGCAGGGCGTCGCCGCCGGAGAGCAGCACGTCCCGGACCTGGGGGGTGTTGCGGATGTACTCGATGGCCTTGTCCACCTGGTCCACAGGCATGCCGTCGTCGCGCTGACCGGCAAAGCGGCGGCGGGTGCAGTGACGGCAGTACATGGAGCACTCATCGGTGATGAGCAGCAGGCAGCGGTCGGGATACCGATGGGTCAGGCCGGGGGCGGGAGAGTCCTCATCCTCATGCAGGGGGTCCAGCAGGTCGGCGGCGGACTTGTGGAGCTCCTTGGAGGTGGGGATGGCCTGAAGCCGGACGGGGTCCCGGGGGTCGCCGGGCTGGATCAGGGACAGATAGTAGGGAGTGATGGCCATGCGCAGAGTGCCCAGGCAGGCCTTGACGCCCTCTTCCTCCTCGGGGGTGAGCTCAATGTATTTTTTCAGCTCTTCCAGGGTCTGAATGCGGTTTTTGACCTGCCATTTCCAGTCATTCCATTCAGCGTCGGTGACGTTGGGGAACAGTTCTGCGCGGCGAGAGACGATCATATCGAATTACCTCCACATTAATATTCACGGGTATGCCCGGCCGGAACTGGGGCCGGAGCTGCGCTTGATTACAGGTACTTCTTCTCGAAATAGGCCTTCAGCTGAGCGTTCTCGCGCAGCTCGGACAGGGTGATCTCGGCGTGGTCCTTGGTGTAGCCGTTGCCCACGATCATGGTGACGTCCTTGCCG
>CANDFO010000007.1 GCA_947384055.1 uncultured Flavonifractor sp. | reverse complement strand
ACGTTCCCCTTTTGGATGGGTCCGGCGGCGGTTCGCCTGACGGCGATAAAGGTTGAGTGTCATACCAGTGGAAAACGGCCATAATCTTACTTCCTATCTCCTAAGTTTCTTTACTTTTAATATTTGTATTTAGTATAGCACGATCCGCTTCACCCGTCGAGATGGATTTCCAACACTGGATTCCTGCCACAATGATGTTCTCCTCCTGGCAAATGACTTTCCATGATACAATGATAGCGTCTTAACCGAAAGGTGGTGCTATTTATGCCAAAGAGGTATTCAGAGGAATACAAGCAGAGAATCATACAAGATTATCAATATGGCGTACCAATTCAGGAAATCAGTCAGATCAATAGTATTGCAATCAGCACAATCTACCGTTGGCTAAAGGGTTGTGAGCAAGAAATTCCTACTCCGCACTACTCAGCCCTTCTTCGTAAAAAAGAGCATCTGGAGCATGTATTGGAAGTAATTCGCTTATCCGGCCTTATTGATGAGGTTCCGTTACGCAAACGTCTGGATATTCTGGAAACATTGCACGTCCAACATGAGGAATACAATGTACATGAACTTTGTGAAGCACTGAATGTAGCCAGAGGCACATTTTACAACCACATCTTCCGCAGAGCAGACCGTAGCAAATATGAAGAAGAGCAAGCTCAACTCGCATTGCAGGTACAGCAAATCTTTGACGACAGTCAGCAGCGTTTTGGAGCAGAAAAGATTCGAATTATTCTGGCTGAGAATGGCATCCATGTTGGGAAAAAGAGAATCAGAAGTATCATGCAGGAACTTGGATTGGAGAGCATCCGAGAAAATGCGAAAAAGGATTACAAGAAACGTCTGGAATATCAACGAAAAAATCTACTAGAGCAGAATTTTACGGCCAGCCGGAAAAATGAGATATGGGTTAGTGATATTACATATTTCAAAGTAAAGAATCATGGCATCTATTTTTGCGTGATCATTGACCTGTTCTCCAGGAAAGTCATAGGTTATCGTGTGTCCCGAAAATGCAGTACTCAATTGGTATCAGCAACATTTAGAAAAACATTTCAAGATTGAGGAAATCCCTCTGGCCTTACATTTCACAGCGATCGAGGAGGTCAATACATTTCGGGGAGCTTTTGCGCCTTACTGAGAAAATGTAAGGTAAAGCAGTCATTTTCAAAATCGGGATGTCCTCATGACAATGCAGTGGTAGAAGCATTCTTTTCGACGTTTAAAAAAGAAGAAGCCTATCGTCATGAATATTCTTCGGAAGCAGATTTTCGAAAAAGCGTGGACGCATATGTCGACTTTTACAATCGTGTTCGACCTCATCAGACCTTGGCGTACAAGGCTCCTGTAAGATTTGAAGAGCTGTACGGAAAAGAGAAGACACAGGATTTATAAGAAATCCCGTGTCTAAAAATCGAACCTGAATAAATTTTTTTGTGATGACTTTTCCCTTTTTTCAAAAGGACGTCTGTATTGAAACTTTTTGAAAACCCAGTAATATCAATGGATACAGCATAAAATGGGGCCGCTTTTCGATAAAAAGTTCGAAAAGCGACCCCGCTTCAGATGGTGGAGGATAAGGGACTTGAACCCTTACGCCGTGAGGCATCGGAACCTAAATCCGACTTGTCTGCCAATTCCAACAATCCTCCAGACAGAGATAGTTTAGCATGCGGCGGTGGAATTGTCAATTGCACTTCTGCGCGTAGCGTGTTATGATAGAATACAGTTATAGTTGCATAAGGAGGGGGATGCTTCATGATTTTGGCGCCGCGGGCAGCCGCGATTCATGATCTTTCTGCGCTGGGGCGCTGTTCCATGACGGTGATATTGCCGGTACTGTCGGCCATGGGCGTACAATGCTGCCCGCTGCTGACGGCTTCGCTCTCCGCCCATACGGGTTTTCCGGCCTCCAGCAGAGGCGTAATCCTGGATATGACCGCCCAGATGGAGCGCACGGCGGCGCACTGGGAGGAGCTCGGTATCACCTTTGACGCCATTTACAGCGGTTTTTTGGCGTCAGAGGCTCAGGCGGAGATAATCCTTCAGTTTTTCCGGCGGTTCCGCCGCCCCGGTACGCTGGTTTTGACAGACCCGGTGATGGGTGATCATGGAAAGCCTTACCGCACCTGCACCCCGGCGCTGCGCCGGGCTGTGGCGGAGCTGGCGGAACAGGCGGACGTCATTACGCCCAACCTGACAGAAGCCGCCCTCCTGCTGGGGGAAGATTATTCCAACCTTCCGCAGACCTGGGCGGAGGCTCAGGAGTGGCTGCACCGCCTGAGCCTCAATGGGCGGCGCTCCGTGGTGCTCACAGGTGTGAGCTTTGCGGAGGGGCAGGTGGGCGCGGCCTGCCTGGACACCGCCAGCGGGCAGATGTCCTTTGCCATGACCCGGCGGGAACCCATGCAGTTTCCCGGTACAGGGGACCTGTTTGCCAGCATTTTGCTGGGCGGGCTCCTCCGGGGTGAGGCACTGGACGCCGCCAACCGGCGGGCAGTCCAGTTCGTGCAGCTGTGCGTGGCCCGCACCATCGCTCTGGGGACACCGTCCGCAGAGGGGGTGCAGTTTGAGCCCCTTCTCAAAGAGCTGATCCGGACAATTTCCTAAGAGAGGACAATATTTGCATGGTTACGGGAGATTCGGCCCACGAAGCCCCTCTTTCCGGCGGTCTGGTTTTCCCTAAAGCATCTGAAAAAACTGTACCATCAGTTTTAACCCGTAGAGAAGCATCACACATCCGCATATCACGTTGATGGTCCGGAGTATTTTGTCGCTGAACCGGGCGGAAAAGCAGGAGATTAAAACGGTAACGCCGAAAAACCACAGAAACGAGGCGGTGGCAGAGCCCAGGATCAGCTGCGCACCCGCTGCGCCGGGGTTGCCGATGCGGAAGCTGCCATAGAGCATGGTTCCGTCAATGATGGCCTGGGGATTGCACCATGTGACCACGAGAGCTTTCACCGCCACCTTGGACAGCGGGATGTCCATATTCACATTCTGAGACAGGCTGGGTTTTTCCCGCAGCAGTCCTACGCCGATCCAGAGCACAATTCCACCGCCTGCCAGCAGCACCGCCATTTGAAGCCACACAAAGCGCTCTACCAGCGCGCCGATGCCGAAATAGCAGGCAAAGGCCAGCGGCACGTCAAAGCATACCACGATAAGGGCAGTCAGCAGCGCCCGCCGCCGGCTCTGGGTGAGGGCGGAGTTGATGACAAACAGATTCTGCATTCCGATTGGAGCCACATAAGCCAGACCGATGGCCAGGCCCTGGAGATAGAAGGGCATACCGGTTCCTCCTGTCGCGGTCAGATAACGGCGGCCGGGCTGCGCCCGGGCCTGGGCGCAGTCCGAACCGGCGTTGTACGCTCACATCATACCATTCCGGCGCACGCTTCGCAAGAACGCAGAATTTTCGCACCAGGTAAGGAGGAACTGACCATGCCGGCATCCCATGAGAACTGTCCCTGTATGGAGGAGTGCCCCCTCAACCGTGCCCTCGGGCTGATTGGGGGGAAGTGGAAAATGCAGATTCTCTGCTCCCTCCACAACAACGGCCCCACCCGGTACAACCAGCTCAAGCGGAGCCTGGACGGAGTGTCGAACACTATGCTGGCCGCCGCCCTGCGGGAGCTGGAGGCCGACGGTCTGGTGGTCCGGCGGGAATACCTGGAGGTGCCGGTGCGGGTGGAATACGCGGCCACCCCCCGCAGTCAGCGTCTGATCCCCATTTTGGACGCGCTGGGGACCTGGAGTATGGAGCCTTTTCCCTGAGCCGGATAGGGGACAGCTTTTGCTGTCTCCGGAAATTTATAGAACCGCAAGGAGAAGCGCAATGAAAAAACCGAAGAAACCGACAGTCTTTGCGCCGGTGCTGCTGCTGGCGCTGTTTCTGTGCGCCTGCGGCGGCGGCTCCGGAGCGGAGGTGGAATTGACGGTCTTTGCCGCCGCCTCCATGCAGGAGGTTCTCGCCGAACTGGGCGACACCTATATGGACGACCACGCGGATATCAGGCTCATCTTTAATTTTGATTCCTCTGGAACCTTGAAGACCCAGATACAGGAGGGGGCCGTCTGCGATATCTTTATTTCCGCCGGACAGAAGCAGATGGACCAGCTGGACGCCGCCGCCGGCGCAGAGGTCAACACCGAGGGCCTGGATTTTGTACAGCCTGGCACCCGTTTCAATCTGCTGGAGAACAAGGTGGTTCTGGCGGTGCCGGAGGGAAATCCGGCCAATATCCAGAGCTATGACGACCTGAGGGAGCGTCTGGAGCGCGGAAGCGGCGTTCTGCTGGCCATGGGCAGCGGCGACGTCCCCGTGGGGCAGTACACCCGGAGGATTTTCTCCTTCTGGGGGCTGGACGAGGAGGCGCTCGCCGGCAGCGGGTGCATTACCTACGGCTCCAACGTGAAGGAGGTCACAACCCAGGTGTCCGAGGGCACGGTGGACTGCGGCATTATCTACGGCACCGACGCCTTCTCCGCCGGCCTGACAGTGATGGACACCGCCACGGCAGAGATGTGCGGGCAGGTCATCTATCCGGCGGCTGTGCTGAATATCAGCGGGCATCCCGGTGAGGCGGAGGCGTTTCTGGCCTACATCCGCTCCGCTGACGGCGCGGCGGTGCTGGAGCGCGCGGGCTTTATGCCGCTGAGCTGATGGACTGGTTTCCACTGTATAACTCCCTGCGCATCGCGGCGGTTTCTACGGGAATGGTCTTTTTTCTGGGCATCTGGTCGGCGTACTATATCGCCAGGGCGCCTCGGGCGGTAAAGGGGCTTTTGGATGTTGTGCTGACCCTCCCGCTGGTCCTGCCGCCCACTGTAGTGGGGTATCTGCTGTTGCTGGCCCTGGGCCCACGGCGGGCCGTGGGGAGCTGGGTGCTGGAGCATTTTGGTGCGCGGCTGACCATGACGTGGTGGTCTGCCGTCATTGCCACGGCTGTGGTGAGCTTCCCCCTTATGTACCGCACGGCCCGGGGTGCTTTTGAAGCCTTTGACGAGACCCTGGCCCAGGCGGGGAAGACGTTGGGGCTCAGCAATGCCTTTATCTTCTGGCGGATACGGATGCCCGCCTGCCGCCAGGGGATTTTGGCGGGAGGCGTGCTTACCTTTGCCCGGGCGCTGGGGGAGTACGGGGCCACGTCCATGCTCGCCGGATACACGCCGGGCAGGACCGCCACCATCTCCACCACCGTCTATCAGCTTTGGCGCACCAATGAGGACGGGCTGGCACTGCGGTGGGTGCTGGTCAACCTGGCAATCTCCGCCGCCGTGCTGCTGGCGGTGAACCTGCTGGAACGCAAAGGGGAAAAGGGACGGTGAGGAGATGGCGCTGACCGTCAGGCTTCAAAAGCGGTACGGGGCATTTCAGCTGGATGTGGATTTTTCCGCCGCCGGAGGCCAGGTGTTGGCCCTGCTGGGGGCGTCCGGCAGCGGAAAGAGCGTGACGCTTCGGTGCATTGCCGGAATCGAGCGGCCGGACCGGGGCCGCGTTACGCTGGACGGACGGGTGCTCTTTGACAGTGAAAGGGGCATCAATCTGCCACCGCAGAGGCGGCAGGTGGGCTGCCTGTTTCAGCAGTATGCCCTGTTCCCCAATATGACGGTGGAACAAAATATTGCGGTATGCCTGGGAAGGCTGGAGCGGACCCGGCGGCGGGCGCGGACGGCGGAGCTGGTCTCCATGCTCCGGCTGGAGGGCGCGGAAAAACTGCTGCCCGCTCAGCTCTCCGGCGGGCAGCAGCAGCGGACGGCTTTGGCGCGGATCTTGGCATCAGAACCGGAGGCCATCCTGCTGGACGAGCCCTTTGCGGCCCTGGACAGCCACCTCAAATGGCAGCTGGAGCCGGAATTGCGGGAGGCGCTGGAACCCTTCAACGGCCCGGTGATCTGGGTCAGCCATGACCGCGGGGAGATATACCGGAACTGCAAAACGGTGTGCGTGCTGGACCGGGGAACATCCGCCCCAGTCGCCAGCCTGCGGGAGCTGATGACAAATCCGATGACGGTCAGCGCCGCCCGTATTTCCGGATGCAAAAACTACGTTCCCGTCTGTCCCGGGGAAGAGGCAGGGTGGGTCTGTATCCCGGACTGGGGCCTGACCCTCCGCGCCGCCGCCCCATGGCGGAAGGGCGTTACAACCCTGGGAATCTCTGCCGGGTGTGTCCGTCCGGCCAGGGGTGAGACGGTCAATGTGTTTCCCTGCAGGGCGGTGCGGGTGACGGAGGACGTCTCCGCCATGCTGGTAACGCTCCGGCCGGAGACCGCCGCCCCCGGCGCGCCCCTGCTGCATATGGAACTGCGGAAGGAGCGCTGGACGGTCCTGCCGGAAAGGGAACACATTCAGATATCTGTGCGTCCGGAGGACCTGCTGCTGCTGGAATGAGCGGGAGCGCATGATTTCAGGTCCGCAAAAATGGCTGGACAGCTGTGCCATGCGGTTGGTTCTTAGAGAAGTTCCCGGAAGGAATCAGAAAAAAGAGGCGTGGACGTGAAGCGCAGGGCAGGGCGGAGGAGGCGGGCTGACGCCCGCCAAGGCAAACGCCGCCGCCATGTCTTTTCCCGACTGCCGAACGTTTTTCGGTATTTTGAGAACTGTTCCAACCATTCTTCCCAGAGAACATTTGTCAGGGGGATTTCACCAAAAGATGGAATCCCCCCGGCAGGCCGGAAGTTAGAACCTGTATTCATAACCAGGGAATGCTGGATGAGAGGGAAAAAGACCGCTCAGTCGGCGTTCAACGGTTGTGAATACAGGTTCTTATTGTTTAGCCGTAGTCTGTTTCATCGTACACAAAGTCCTTGAAATAGTCTGTTGCATCCTGATTATCCAGCCACAGCTCAAACCATCCCAGAAAGTCCTGCGGTTCACAGCAAGGCTGGACACCGACATCCGCAAAATTCCAGACCTCTCCCCGATGGGCGCCGGTGACAATCAGATTGTAACTCATTCCGCACCCTACATTGATCAATTCAATATTTCCCCGATAAACTTTATTTTGTATATCGGCCTCGATAGCATCCGCGTCTCTGTCGTCATCCTCCCAAATCCAAAATTTCTCAAGCAGAAAAGGCTCAGACAATTCTTGATGTGGACAGTTCTCCAAAGCATTCAGCCGCTGTCCATCAAACATATGCTTACAGCCGTTTCCAACACGCTGCAAAAAAATACGGTACGCCGGCGGCAATTTCGCGTTATGACGGTCTTCAAAAAGCATGACCTCTTCTTCCGTCAGACATTTGCCCATCTTAATATTGAGTTCAGATATTTTCCGCTGAACCCGCGTTATCACGTTTTCATAGTCTTTGGGTCCATAAACCGGCATATCAATTCCCCCAAATTTCGATTTGTCAAATTAAGTATAAGACAAGTATACCACCGACGTAAGCGACTTTCAACTGTTGGTAGCCGGTAGTAGTGGCAAGCAATACCCCGGTATGTACCCGGCGCTGCTCGCTGGTGGCCGATGGCTCCCCACGGAGGGTGCACGGCTGCCGCAGGCAGTACACTTCTGCTTGCGGGCGGTGAATAAGTGCGCCCTGCGAGAGGGACGACAAAGAGGACGGAACGTCCGGGGATAACACAATTCAACCCGCAAGTGTACTCGTTGTCCGCTAAAAGCGGACAACGAGTACACACACTGGAGCTGCGTTCCCGCTGTCGAAAAAGGCTGCGCCTTTTTCGACAGGCTAAGCGGGATAAGACTTGTTATGGTCTTATCCCGCTTAGCCTTAGATCCTGTTCAAAAATTGTTGAAACACCCAACAACGGATCTTTCCCCGCCTGGACAGCGCAATTTTCTTGCCGGATACAAAGATTCTCCACGGTTGGTCATGCTTTGACCTTTCGGACACTCCGGCGTTCAGCGTTCAGGCGCACGGGCTGTCAATCCTTGGAGGCGTCCTCATCGTCGGGGATATCCTCGTCCATACTGTCCACAGTATAATTGCGGCCAAACTGAAGCTCTTCAACCGGAGGCAGGGCCGCGCCGGGGCTGGGCAGGGGAGTGGCCTCACCATTGAGCATGGTGCTGCGTCCGTTGAAGCTGGCACCCTCTTCAATGGCCAGCGTTTGGGCTTTTACATCACCCACTACCTTGCTGCCGCAGGACAGCCGGAGCTTTCCGTGGGCGGTAATATCCCCGTTCACACTGCCGGAGACAAAAATATTGGTGGCCTCGATGGTTCCTACCAGAGAGCCGGTCATGCTGACGGAAACCACACCCCGCAGGGAGATATCCCCCCGAAAGGTTCCTTCCAGCCTGACCGCGCCCTCGCCGGTGAGGTTGCCCTCAAAAGTCTGTCCCTGGCCCAGCACCGTCTCGCGGACTGCGGGACGGACAACAGGTGTTTTTTCAGCCGCCGGGGGCGGGCTGTTCTCTGTCAGATTTTCAGAGCCATCAGCCGGAAGGTCCCGGAAATCATTGCCGGGCAGGGGGGAAGTACGGAACAGTCCCATGGTAACACATCCCTTTCTATCTTATGATTTTACTTGGAAACTTCCTCAGGCGGTACGGAAGCGGGCCGTACCGGTTTCACGCTTGTCAAGACTTCTCTATCATAATACTTTGCGCCCCGTTTGCCAAGCCCCTGGGGATAAACTTGACAGTTTTTTCATATTTAACATCTGTTTCCACAACCCACCGGTTTTTGTATGTCCTGCGGGCGGAACGGGCAGCCGGGCGCCGCTCCGTCTATTGCCTGTTCCCCGTCCACCCACTCCTGCACGCACGCCGCGAAGCGCTCTGTCAGGGCGGAGGGCGTCGTTCCCTTGGGCAGGGCCAGACCGATTTGGCGGAAGTGCGGCCGTTCCAGGGGAATAGCCGCGAAATGCCGACCCGAATCCTGTAAGACCAGCTCAGAGCGGATACTTACGCCCAGTCCCTGCTCTACCATGGCCAAAATAGCCATATCGTCATTGACTGTATACTGGAGTCTGGGCCGCAGCCCCGCCTCCTGGAAGATGGGTTCAATCTCCAGGTCTCTGTCCTCTGGAATCGCGATATAGGGGTCCTCCAGAAACCGGGCAAAGGGATAACAGGGCGCGCCGGCCAGAGGGTGGTCCGGCGGCAGGGCCACCAAGAACTGGTCCTGAAAGAGGGGGATGGCCTTCAGCCCCGGTCCTGTGGGCAGCCCCAGAAAGCCGCAGTCCACCGCTCCCCGGCGCACCAGGTCCTCCACCTCGGCAAACTCCCATTTGCAGACCAGCTCAAAGCGGATGCCGGGATAGCGGGTTAAAAATTTCTTCATAATGGCGGGGAGCCAGTGGACGGACACGCTGTTGAAGGTTCCCACCCGCAGCGTTCCCTGAGTAAGCCCGTGCAGAGCGGCCACCTGGCTCTCCAGCCCCCGTTCCGCGTTGCACAGCGCACGTATCTGGGGCAGCAGCGCCTCGCCCTGGGAGGTCAGAAGCGCTCCCTCCCGGCTGCGGGCCAGCAGGGGCAGGTCCCACTCCCGCTCCAGGTCCGCTATGGCGCGGCTGACCGCCGACTGAGTGTAGCCCAGCGCTTCCGCCGCACGCGTAAAGCTCCCCAGCTCCGCCGTTTTCAGCAGCACCTGACATTTGGCTGTATTCAACTCCAATCATTCCTTTTTTTCATGTTAAGCATGAGAAAGATTCGTTTGCGTTATGGATGAAAGTATTGTATACTGACCTCAGTGAGAAGTCAACCGCCAACCGTCAGAAAGGAGCTCTGTCATGAAAAAGAACATTAATCGTCCTGTGAACTCCACCGCTTCCTGCCCGCTGCGCCGCGTTCTCCCCTACATCGACGGCATCTCCGCTTCCCAGCGGCGGCAGGTCTGGCCGGGAAGTCCCTGGCGCGCCTTCCGCTGAGCGGCACAAAGGCCATACGCTCTCTTCGGCCCGCAGACCGTATTTTCCAGATTTTAACGCTGGCCGGCGGGCATAGGCGGTACAGGAGATGTGCATCCTGTAGGTGAGGTGAGCTGGATGCACGAATCCTATCGGGACCTGTACTCCCTTTTTCGCCACGAGCCCAGAGCGGAAGAGTACTTTAACGCGCTGCCCGGCCATATTCAGGACCAGATCTGTGCGCAATACCGCGCGGTGGATTCCCTGGAGCGGCTGGAGGCCTTGGCGCACAAGGCCGGGGCCGGCTCTCTGGAGGGCTGGACCGGCAGCGCGGGGCTGATCCCCCCCTACCGGGAATGGTTTTGATCTCCCGGCAAACGCTCCCCATATCCCGGCCGCCGGACAGCGGTGGAAAAACAGCCGTAATCTCGTGATTGAGATTGCGGCTGTTTTTTGACCATTTTTGCAGCAAGGTATAAGAACCTGTATTCACAACCGTTGAACGACGGCGAACAATGGCAGGCACAGATTATAAGCTACCGGGGAATAGCGACCTCTTTTGCGTCAGACAAATGCTCCAGGATATAATTCCAGTATTCCACTTCGCCGCTGACCGCCGTGCGGTTTTTCAGTTCCTCCTCGGTAAAAAAGGCGGTCAGGACTTCCTGCTGACAGTAGTTGGGCTTCATAAGGTTGTATTTCATCTCCCGCACCAGCTGCAGCAGCGTATTCAGCCGGTGTGAAAACAGAATCTGGGTAGCCCGCTCGGTATCTCTGGCTTCAATCGCGCAGATCAGTGCGTCATGCTCTTCCAGCGATGTCTTCATGCGTTCTGGCACCAGCAGCAGGACGGACTGCTTATGATAGGCGCACTTGGTGACGCTCTCAATCATTTCCTGAAGCTTCATGCAGGGAGCAAAAGAATACAGTGCCACGTAAAACTGCCGGTTTACAATAACATACTGCTCATAATCTCCGGCGGCATACAGCTCTGTCAGCTTCTGCTGCAGGGCCTTGATATGCGCCAGGCTCTCGTCCGTCAAATAAGCGATGCCGTAGCGCAGCGCCAGACAGTCCAGCTCGTTCCGGATGAGAGAATACTCCAGAAAATCGTTGAACACCACACCTGAAACCACATAGCCGCGATAGGGAATATTTTTTACCATATTTTCCGTCTCCAGCTGTGTCAGCGCCTCACGGACCGGAATTGCGCTCATGCCGTATTTTTCCGCCAGCTCGCTGATGTTGATCTTGCTCCCCGGCAACAGGTTTCTGCAAAAAATATCGTCGCATATTCTCGTATATGCAATTTCTTTTTTTGTCATGGCTTCTCTTCCTCACACCAAAAACTGTAAACTGTATCTGTTCCCTGCCGCTCCGCGCGCAGATGTAATATTGTCCCTTCGCGGCTATTATATCATAATTTTCATTCCTTTGGAACTACGCCTTGTTTAAAAATTGTTAAAGCGCCCAAGCAGCGAGCTTTTTCCCGCCTGAACACGGTTCTCCGCCATACGTCAGCACGCTTGCGAAAAAATCCCTTGCCGGCCGTGAACATTTTTCACGGCCGGGCATATTCCCGTTTTTCAAACAGAGCTTAAACTTTTATAGTCCGAATTATTTCATTCCGAAGGGGAGAATTCGTTTGGGTCCATGGTAGACCGCGTCAAAGCCGTAAATGATGCGCTGGTTCCAGAACTGTCCGGGCTGAATGACCGCGGGAGCGTCCTGCGCCCCCATATTCAGCCGGACCGCGGGGAAGGGCTCCGGCACAGAATGAATGCGGAGGGTCTGCGCCGTGGTATAGGCGGTTAGGGACAGGTCGCTCTCCGGGCAGGTGAGCTCCGCCATGGGGTGAAGCCGGTCTGTGCTCTCACCGCAGCGGAGCACCCTGTCACAGGGCATGTCCAGCGGCTGGAGGGGCCCGGCCTGGCCTTCCGCTCCGGCGGCGGTGCAAAAATCCCGCAGAAGGTAGGAGCCCGGTCCATTCCCCGGCAGCGTAAAGTAAATGTTTGATGTGCCCGCGGGAGAAAAGGGCCGGTCACAGCTTGCGCTCATATCAATCACCAGGCGGTCACGGTCCATCCAGGCAAATCGGACCGCAAAGAACCCTGTCCCGCCCGCCGGCAGCGGGGTCTTTTGGAACAGGGCCACACTGTTTTCCCCGATTTCCGCCACCTGCCAGACGCTTCGGCTGAGCTCCAGCGCCTCTCCGCCTTCCCAAAACAGCGCCGCGCCCACCGGAGCGGGGCTCTGTTCATAGTCGGCCAGGGCGGGCAGACCGGCCGCCGCCTGGCGCTCCTCCCCGTCGGAGCTGCGAAGGAGCACGCGTTTCACTGTGCAGCCGTAGCTGGACACCTCAAGGCAGGAACCCGCTGAATTGATAATCGAGAAGCACGCGGTCTCTTTCCCGTCGGCTGTTTTTCCAAACGGCGCCGTCGATACGTGATATGCCATTGCGATCCACTCCTGTCAACCATTATATATATTATACTAACACCTGGATTCACAAAAATCAACAAGTTTCTATATGATCATAAAAGAAAATTTTTTGTTTATTATAATAATATATTATATTTATTTTTGTATATATTTTATATTGACGAGAAATTTTGTACATGCTATCATAAAAACACGGTGCGGTTTACCCGCATTTGGCTCATTTGACAAACGACCGTCACGGGAAAGGAAGTAAGCGTTATGGCAAAAATTCAAAGCGGAAACTGGAATGACCTGCCCTGGATGCCCAATCACAGAAAGGATGTGGATGGAAAGGTCCTGTGCTATGAGAAATGCTTTGCGGTGGAATGCGCCAACATTATGATCAACATGGGCAAGATGTATAACGGAATGCCCATCGGCGAGCACAGCCATCCCCATGAGCAGCTGGCCACCTGCCTGGAGGGGGAGGTAGACTACTACGTGGACGGCATTCCCTACCGGCTGACCCCGGGCTCCTGGGTCAACGTACCCCCGCACTATCCCCATTATGCCCACGTGTACCGCTCTCCCGGCCCCTGTGTGCAAATGGATGTTTTTACACCCACCCGCAAATCCAGCAGCGACCGCTACAAGCAGTTTTTAAAGGAAGAGTACGGAATTGACTGGGACGCCGGCGGACGGGAGGTTCCAGACCTGACCTCTCCTAAAAATCCTGACCAGGAAGTCCGCGACTGAACCGGCGGGAGGAAATTTCCTGCTGAACCGATCATGCTGTAGAAAAGAGGGAAAACCAATGAAAAAGATACTTGCAATCCTGTTGACCCTGGCCCTGGCAGCCGGCCTTGCCGCCTGTGCCCAGCCTGCCCCCGCTCCCGCCCCTGCCGTCACGCCTGAAAGCACCCCGGGCGGCTCCGCCGGAACAGAGACGCCCGCGGCGGCTCCCGCGACAGACTATCCCACCAAGACGATTGAGATTATCTGTCCCTTCGGCACGGGCGGCGACACAGACGCCCTCTGCCGCGCAATGGCCGAGGTGATGACCAAGGAGCTGGGCGTCAGCGTCATGGTCACGAACATGACCGGCGGCAGCGGCAGCGTGGCCTCCAATCACGTGAAGGACGCCGCCCCCGACGGATACACCGTCTACTTCTGCCACAACACCTTGGTAGTCAACAACATCTGCGGCATCTCCGATTTTTATCACGACGCCTTTACCCCCGCCGTTCTGGTGGCTCAGAGCTCTGCGCTGTGCGTGTGGACCAACTCCCAGTTTGACTCTGTGGAGGCGCTGGTTTCCTACGCCAAGGAGCACCCCGGCGAGCTGAACGTGGGCGTGTGCCAGGGGGGAATTACCGAAATTATGGCAATTGCCTTCTGCGACGCCGTGGGTATTGACGTCAACTACATCGACTGCGGCGACGGAAACACCATGAATGTGGAAATGACCGCCGGCCGGGTGGCAATGGGCGTCAATACCTTTGGCACCGTCAAGGAATACTATCAGAATGGCGACCTGAAGCCCATCGCCGTGATGGGTCAGGAGCGCCTGTCCATGTGCCCCGACACACCCACTATGGCCGAGCTGGGCTATGACGTGGCGGGCGATATGTACTACGGCTTCTATTTCCCTGCGGGCACGCCCGAGGAGGTCGTGGATGTATTCAACGCCGCGGCGGAAACCGCCAGCAAAGCTGATTCCTACACCAGTGTAGTCACTTCTTACGGCTATGCCCCCGTCTGCATCACCAAAGATGAGGCGGCCGCCGTTATGGACGAGATCTATACCTATTATCAGCAGTACAAGGACCTGCTGGCCTGACTGTAAGAACCTGTATTCACAACTGTGAAACGCCGTCTGAGCGGTCTTTTCCCCGCCTATCCAGCATGCCCCGGTTATGAATACAGGTTTCAAGGAAAAAGACCCGGCGGCATATGCCTGCGGCGCCGCCGCAGCCATGTGCCGCCGGACATTTGTCCGGGAACCTGTTCAGCGCTGAACCGCCGGGCAGATTCGCAACTGTGTTCAAACACGTATCCGGGAGGTTTACATGGATAACGAAACAAATGAGGCTATGGTCCGGCAGATGAATCCTCTGCTGAAAGATGCCTGTGCCGGCGCCGTCCTGTTCCTTGTCTTTCTGTTGTTTTTCCTGTTCAGCTTTTCCATTGAGGTGAAGAGCCTGACCGGTGTGGTCTCCGCCCGCAGCGTACCTCAGGCGGTCAGCATTATGGGGATGTTTGCCGCCCTCTATCTCTTTCTGAAAAATCTTTTGCCCTATCTGGAGCAAAAGAGGGCGGGAGCTGACGCAGCCGTCCGCGTGCCCCGCCGCCGCTGGCTGCTCATGGCTGCCAGTCTGCTGCTGCTGGCGGGCTACGTGGCGCTGATGGAGACCCTGGGCTTTATCCTGACGTCCGTACTCTATCTGCTGGCACAGATGGGGATAATCGCCGAGAAGAAAACCTGGAAGCACCTGCTGCTTCTGGCTGTTATCGCACTCTGTGTTCCGCTGGTCCTCTATTTCCCGTTCCGCTATGGGTTCAAGCTTCTGCTGCCCACAGGGACCATTTTCCACTGAGGAGGGATTTTGCATGTTGGAAGCAATAGCTTCTCTGGGCGCGCTGCTCACCAACCCCACCGCGCTGCTGCTGATGCTGATGGGCACCTGTGTGGGCATTATTTTCGGTGCGCTGCCCGGAATGTCCGCGACCCTGGCCGTGGCAGTTTTTCTGCCGCTGACCTATACGCTGGACGTCTTTACCGGCGTTCCGCTGCTGCTGTCCCTCTACATCGGGGGAATCTCCGGCGGCCTGATCTCCGCCATTCTCATCAACATTCCCGGCACCCCGTCCTCCATTGCAACCACCTTCGACGGGGTCCCCATGGCCCGCCGGGGAGAGGGCGGCAAGGCCATCGGCACCGGCGTCGTCTTTTCTTTTCTGGGAACGTGCATCTCCGTGGTCGTATTGATTGTGCTGGCCCCGCTGCTGGCAAAGGTGGCAATCCACTTCGGCCCCTACGAGTATTTCGGCATCACCGCCTGTTCCTTCCTGCTGGTGGCCGGTCTGTGCGGCAAGAGCATGTCCAAGGGTATCATCAGCGCCCTGCTGGGGATTCTGTTCTCCTGCATTGGCCTGGCGCCGCTGGACTCCTCCGCCCGGTACACCTTTAATTCCGTGGCCCTGAAAGCCGGCTTCAATATGGTTCCCGTACTGGTGGGCCTGTTCGCGTTCCCGGAGCTGCTGCGCATGGTGCAGCATAAGGCCGCCGCCTTTGAAAAGCTCTCCGTTCCAAAGGTGAAGGGGTTTGGCTTCAGCCTGAAGGAGTTCCTGGGGCAGACCGGAAATCTCATACGCTCCTCCTTCCTGGGCATTGCCATCGGGATTCTGCCCGGCATTGGCTCCGGCGTCTCCAACCTGGTGGCCTATTCCGCCGCAAAAAACGCCTCCAAAGAGCCCGATAAGTTTGGAACCGGCATTATGGACGGCATTGTGGCCTCGGAAGCGTCCAACAACGCCGCCATCGGCGGGGCCATGATTCCGCTGCTCAGCCTGGGCATTCCCGGCGATTCCGTCACCGCCATGCTACTGGGAGGCTTCATCCTCCAGGGCCTGACCCCCGGTCCCATGTTTTTTACCCAGCACATGGATATCATCTACTGCGTATACGCGGCCATGTTTATCTCCGCCGTCATGATGCTGGTTTTGGAATTTGGCGGCATCCGGGTTTTTGTTAAGCTGCTCTCCGTGCCCACCGCGATTCTTCTGCCCTGCGTGATGGTCATCTGCGTGCTGGGCGCCTATTCCTCCACCAGCACCATTTTCGGCATCTGGACTCTGGTATTCTTCGGCATTGTGGGCTATCTCTTCTCCGAATTTGACATCCCCTCCGCCCCCTTTATTCTGGGGTTTATTCTTGGCCCCACCTGCGAGCTCTACCTGCGCCGGGGACTCCAGATGGGCCGCGGGTCCTTCCTGCCCTTTTTTACCTCCCCCATCTTTACCGTAATCTTTTCCGTCGCCGTGCTGTTTGTGCTCTGGAAGACCGTTGGAGCACGCCTTGTCAGCCGCTTTAAAAACCAGAGAGGAGGCCGGGCGGCATGATGACCGCAAAAGCCTATATGGAAAGCCTGCGCAGGCTGAATACCCGCGTCTATATGCGCGGGCAGCGCATTGAAAACTGGGTGGACCATCCGGCCATCCGCCCCTCAATCAACAGTGTGGCCATGACCTACGCGCTGGCCCAGGACCCCAAGTACGAGGAGCTGATGACCGCCGTCTCCAGCCTTACGGGAAAGAAGATTAACCGTTTTACCCACCTGCACCAGTCCACCGACGACCTGGTCAAGAAGGTAAAGATGCAGCGCCTGCTGGGGCAGAAAACCGCCTCCTGCTTTCAGCGCTGCGTGGGACTGGACGCCTTCAACGCGGTATACTCCACCACCTTTGAGGTGGACGAGGCCTGCGGAACCCAGTACCATCAGAGATTCAAAGCGTTTCTCATCCGTGTCCAGGAAGAGGACCTGACGGTGGACGGCGCTATGACCGACCCCAAGGGAGACCGGAGCAGGCCCCCCCACCAGCAGGCCGACCCTGACCTGTATGTCCATGTGACAGAGCGGCGAAACGACGGCATTGTGGTCTGCGGCGCCAAGTGCCACCAGACCGGCTCAGTCAACAGCCACTGGCACCTGTTTATGCCCACCATCGCCATGGGGGAGGCGGACCGGGACTGGGCGGTCTCCTTTGCCTGCCCCTCCGACGCGGAGGGCCTGTACATGGTCTACGGCCGCCAGTCCTGCGACAGCCGCAGGCTGGAGGAGGGCTGCATCGACACGGGGAACAACAAGTTTGGCGGGCAGGAGGTTCTGGTGGTCCTGGACCACGTGTTTATCCCCAACGAGTACATTTTCCTGAACGGCGAATCCGACTTTACAGGCATGATGGTGGAGCGTTTTGCCGGCTACCACCGGCAGAGCTACGGCGGCTGCAAGGTGGGCGTAGGGGACGTGGTCATCGGCGCGGCGGCGCTGGCCGCCGAGTACCACGGTGTAGAGAAGGCCAGCGCCGTCAAGGACAAGCTCATCGAGATGACTCATCTGAACGAGACGCTTTACGCCTGCGGGCTGGCCTGCTCCTGTGAGGGGTGCCCTACCCGCGCCGGAAACTATCAGATCGACCTGCTGCTGGCCAACGTCTGCAAGCAGAATGTCACCCGTTTTCCCTACGAGATTGTCCGGCTGGCGGAGGATATCGCCGGAGGGCTGATGGTGACGATGCCTTCGGAGGCGGACTTCCGCTCAGATACGGTGGTCGGCTCCCGGGGGGAGACCCTGCGCGACATCTGCGCCAAATATTTTGCCGCCCGCCCCGGCGTCAGCACCGAGGACCGCCAGCGGGTGCTCCGCCTGCTGGAAAATCTCTGCCTGGGCGCGGCGGCTGTGGGCTATCGGACCGAGTCCATGCACGGGGCTGGCTCGCCCCAGGCCCAGCGCATTATGATTTCCCGCCAGAGCAATCTGGCGGAGAAAAAGGCGCTTGCCAAAAGAATTGCCGGAATCCCGGGAAAGGAGCCCAGCCATGAGACAAAATAAGGCAATTTTAACCGCGGCGATTACCGGCGCGGTCCATGTGCCCAGCATGAGCCCTTATCTGCCCATCACGCCGGAGCAGATTGTGCAGCAGTCTGTAGACGCGTGCAGCGCGGGGGCCGCCATCGTCCACCTCCACGGGCGGGACCCGCAGACAGGGGAACCCTCCTCCGACCTGGAGCTGATGCGCCAGGTAGCGGCTGAAATCAAGGCCCGCTGTGACGTGATTATCAATATTTCCACCGGCGCCAGCCAGATGATGTCCACCCGGGAACGCCTGTCCGCCGTCCCGGAGCTGGAGCCGGAGCTGGCCTCCTGCAACGCCGGGTCCATGAATTTCATGCTGGCCGGCGTACTGGACCTGCTGCCGGAGGACTGCCCGGAGTGGCAGTCCCGCTATCTGGGCGGCACATATGACAATGTGTTTTCCAACACCTACCAGGGGATGGAGACTTACATTACCACCATGCAGGACCACGGCACCATTCCGGAGTTTGAGGTATACGACGCCGGGATGATCAACAACATCCTCTATTTTCGGGAAAAAGGAATCTTGACTTGTCCGGTCTATCTCCAATTTGTTCTGGGCATTCAGGGCGGGCTGCCCGCCACCGTGGAGAATCTGGTGTTTCTTCTGAATACCGCCCAGAGGCAGCTGGGGGCGGACAGCTTCCGCTGGTCGGCCGCCGCCGCCGGACGGCACCAGTTCCCCATTGCCGCGGCAGCGCTGGCCATGGGCGGCGGCGCCCGGGTGGGGCTGGAAGATAACCTGTATATTCAGCCCCATCAGCTGGCGCGTTCCAACGCCCAGCAGGTGGAGGCCATTGCGTCCGTAGCCCGGGTGCTGGGCCGGGATGCCGCCACACCGGAGGAGGCCAGACGGCTGCTGGGGTTAAAGGGCGCGGACCGCGTGAATTTTTAAGAGGAGGGGACAGTCGTGAACTCATATGATTGGAACCAGATCACAGCGCAGCTGACCACACTTCTGCGTCTGCACACTCCGCCGGTGGCCCTGAAGTGGATTCGCACAGAGGAGGAGCTCAGAGCAATTCCAAAGCTGCGCATCCACGAAAAGCATCTGCCCCCCTGCGCCATTGTCAGTCACGCGGCGCAGTTTAACTGGACCAGCGCCTGCCTGTCCCGGAACGTCCATGCCGACTACTGCCGCTGTATCAACGGCATGGCCCGGCCGGACGAGCGCTGGTATTCCGGAAAAATGTTCCACCACGTGTGGTTTGACGAGCTGGAGTCCTCCAAAGCCCACAACCAGGCGCTGGAGTGCATTCCGGCGGAATACATCGCTATGGTGGCCTCCCCCCTGGCCGCGGGCCGTATCCAGCCGGATGTCTGCGTGCTCTATCTGGTTCCCACACAGGCGTTTCTTCTGCTGGCGGGATACCAGGCCGTGGGGTATGAAAAGCTGGAGTTCTCCTTTGTGGGGGAGTCCACCTGTTCCGATTCCTGGTGCAAGACCTTCCTGACCGGCAGGCCGGGGCTGGCTCTGCCCTGCTACGCGGATAAAAAATTTGCCGCTGTGGGTGATAACGAGCTGCGCCTTACCTTTACCCCGGACGGGCTGGCCCGGGCAGCCGCCGGGCTGCAGCAGCTGCATAGTTCCGGCCTGCGCTATCCTATAGCGTCGTACAGCCTGAGCTGCGACATTATGGACGGACTGCCCGCTCATTACGCAGAATTTTAAGGGAAAATTCCCACGGAAAGGACAGACTGACCTATGAAGATGCGCAATTTCGTAAAAGAGAAAATCGCGGAAAACGGCTACGCGCTGGGGGCCTTTGTCGCCTCCAGTTCACCGATGAACTGTGAAATTCTGGGGCTCAACGGCCTGGATTTCGTCGTCATCGACTGTGAACACGCGGAGACCAACACCGAGAGCATCGTCCATATGTGCCGGGCCTCTGAGTCCTGCGGCATGGCCCCGCTGGTCCGGGTTTATGACCCGGACGACGGCCCCATGATGAGCCGTATGCTGGATATCGGCGTGCAGGGCGTTATGGTTCCTCTGGTCAACAGGCCTCAGCAGGCAAAAAACATTGTCAGTTACACAAAGTTTGCCCCGCTGGGCCGCCGGGGGGCAAACGGCGGGCGGGGACCCCGCTGGGGCTTCTATGACGACTACACCCGGCAGGCCAATGAGAACTGCCTGACGATTATGCAGTGCGAATCCATTGAGGGCGTAAAAAACATCGAAGAAATCTGCAAGACCCCCGGCCTGGACATGATTTTTATCGGTACGGGAGACCTGTCCCTGGAGATGGGCGTGGCATGGAAGGCGGACGCCGCCGCAAGCCACGCAACCGACGACCCGCAGATTGTACAGGCTGTGGACAAGGTCCTCACGGCCTGCCGGGAGAACCATGTCATCGCGGGCATCGTCACCGCCAGCGCGGAGGACGCTGCCCGGCGTATCCGCCAGGGGTTCCAGTTTGTAACCTGCATGAACGACCTGGGCTTTTTCCGCAGCCGCTCTGCGCAGCATATCCAGTCGGTGCGCCGGCTGGTCACAAATTCCTGACGGGCCGCGCTTCCGCCCGCCCTGGCGAAAAAGCCTGCCGTAAGGCAGGCTTTTTCGCGAAAGCACCGTAAAAAACGGCCGCACCCGTCCTCAGAACTGCGGAGAAGTCCCCGTTGACAATCTGGCCGAGTCTTGCTAAACTGAATGCACCGAAATACTGCCGCTGTGGGACTTAGAACCTGTATTCATAACCGGGAAATGCTGGATGGGCGAGGATTTTTCTTGTCAGACAAGGAGATTTTCCGCAGCCATCCTGACGGATGGCAAGGGAAAGCGACGCAGTATGGCGAAAAAAAGACCGCTCAGGCGGCGTTCAACGGTTGTGAATACAGGTTCTTATTCAGGTGGGGCCGGAACAATGGGTGAAGAAATAAAAGAGCTGCTGCTGAGCGTTTTTCCAATTCTGATTTCAGCCGCCGCGCTGCTTTCAAGCATTTTTATCGGCAGAAAACAGGTTGAAATCTCTCAGATACAGAGCGACCTTCAAAATAAAATTGAGCTTTTTCTTGTGCTGGGAACCTACAGGGCCGCGGCAGGTCAGGTCCCCGCCGTCATTGTCAGAAACGCGGGAAACAGCGTCGTCTACCTGGTTAAGTATGAATGGAACGGAAAAGAGTATCCGCTGAACAGCTTTATCCTGCCGCCGATGTCCGTGTGCGCCGACGCAAATTATCATATTGCCCTGCCGGAGGATGGAAGCGACCACGTCTCGTTCCGGCTTAAATTCAAGGATTGGAACCTGCGGGGATGGATGACAGAGGGGTATCTGGATTTCAGGGACGGCGCCTGGGCGCTTGTCTACAGCCCCTGTAAGAGAAAAGAAGATACCTGAGCGCTAAGGGCCTGTGCAGCTTCGGACACATGCTCCGGCGGGAGTCCCCCTTGTGGAGGATTCCCGCCGCCTTGACTTTTTGGTGGGTTCCATGTAAAATCAGACCTGTGAGAAATTACCTGCCGGCGGCGGTCCCTTCCGCGCAGAGGCCGCAGGCGGACACCGCGCATGGCGTCAGGCAAAAAGACGGCCATGGCAGAGGAGGGAACACCATGAAACGTATTCTGCGGGGACTGCGTGTCCTGACGTTGGCGGCCCTGCTGCTGACGGCCCTGCTGGCGCCTGCGGCGGCCCAGGGGGATCAGGCGGAAACCGGCCCGCTGACGATCCTGTTTACCCACGACACCCACGACCATTTCCTGCCCGCCCCCGCCGAGGGCGGCGGTGAGTACGGCGGCTATACCCGCCTGGCCTCCCTGCTCCGGCAGGAGCGGGTGGGGGCCTCCGCGCCTGTGGTGACACTGGATGCCGGGGACTTCTCCATGGGGTCCCTGTTCCAGACCATCTACGCCTCTGACGCGCCGGAGCTGCGGGCTTTGGGCGCCATGGGGTATGATGTGACCACCCTTGGCAATCACGAGTTTGACTACCGTTCCGGCGGCCTGGCCGATATGCTGACCGCCGCCGCGGACAGCGGCAGTCCCCTGCCCGCCCTGGTGCAGGCCAATTACAAGCCGCCGGCCGCGGACACCGCCGCGTGGACCGCCTGGAACCGGTATGGCGTTACGGATTATGTAGTGCTGGAGCGGGACGGCCTGCGGGTAGCCGTGTTTGGCGTGCTGGGTGTGGACGCGGACGAGTGCGCTCCCATGTCCGGCATGGAGTTTACGCCCACCGCCGACGCCGCCAAGCGGGTGGTGGCGGATATTCAGAGCGGCGGGGGAGCAGACTATATTGTCTGCCTCTCCCACAGCGGCACCGAGAACGGCAAAGGCGAGGATTACGAGCTGGCCCGGGCGGTAAGCGGCATTGACGTAATCATCTCCGGCCATACTCACTCCACCACCCAGGTTCCTATCCAGGTCAACAATACCCTGATCGTCTCCTGCGGTGAGTACACCCAGAATCTGGGTGTGCTCACTGTGAAGAAAACCGGCGGCCGCGTACAGGCCGCGGAGTATCGCCTTTTTCCCATTGACGAAACTGTGGCGGATGACCCGGAGCTGTCCGCCCTGGCCGCGGAGTTTCAGACCAAAGTGGACGAGCAGTATCTGGCGGGCTATGACCTGACGTTTAACCAGGTGCTGGCGGTGAGCCCGTTTGATTTTACCCCCATCAGCCGCTTTGCCGCGGAACAGGAGGAGGACCCCCTGGGCAGTCTTATTGCCGACTCCTATGTCTACGCTGTACAACAGGCGGAAGGAGACGCCTATGTGCCTGTGGATTTCGCGGTAGTGGCCTCCGGGGTGATCCGGGCTTCTTTGACCCGGGGGGAGATTACCACCTCCGACGCCTTTAATGTCTCCTCCCTGGGATCGGGCGGGGACGGCACACCAGGATATCCCCTTATCTCCGTCTGGCTCACCGGGCGGGAGCTGCGGGACGCCTTTGAAGTGGACGCCTCCGTAACCCCTATCATGTCCGCCGCCCAGCTCTATCCCTCCGGCATGACATGGACCTACAACCCCCACCGGATGATTTTTAATCGGGTGACAGACTGCGCTCAGGTCCTCCCCAACGGGACCGCCGTCCCACTGGAGGACAGCAGGCTTTACCGGGTGGTCACGGGGCTGTACTCCGGCCAGATGCTGGGGGCGGTAAACGCCAAATCCTTCGGGATTCTCACCGTTACGCCCAAGGACGCCCAGGGCCGGGAGATTGTGGACTTTGAACAGCACATCATTCACAGCCGGAACGGTTCTGAGGTAAAGGAGTGGTACGCCCTGGCCTCCTACCTCCAGTCCATGGGCACAGTGGATACCCGCTACGCCGCCCCGGAGGGCCGCAAGGTGTCCGCCCCCTCCTGGAATCCCATCCAGCTTTTGAGAAACCCCAACTGGATCACCCTGCTGGTGCTGGCGGCGGCGGTTCTGCTGGCCGTCCTGGTGGCAGTCCTGGTCTGGTATTTGACAGGGAACGAGCGCCGCAGACGGTATGGCAGCCGGCGGCGGGGCGGAAGCATCTACCGCCGTTACCGCGGATAGCGCAAAAGAAAAGGCCGTCTCTGCGCCTATTTGCGTCTTCCTGCACACACAGCGCTGCACAGGCCGGCGCCCGCCGCGATTTCCGCAGGCGGGCGCTGTTTTTGCCTTTTTAGGCCGGAACATTCCCGTTGCAACCGCCAGTTGTCAAATTGCGTGGTCTTTTTGGTGGCGCGGCCGGTCCAAAACGGGTAATATATGGCCATAGAAGGAGGGATTTCCCCATGGAATTTCGTGAACAACTCTATCAGCTCCGCAGGCGCGCCGGACTTTCACAGGAGGAGCTGGCCCATATAATGGATGTCTCCCGGCAGGCGGTGCAGAAATGGGAGTCCGGCGCATCCAAGCCGGACATGGACAACCTGACCGCTCTGGCGGACTATTTTGGCGTCTCTCTGGACAGCCTGCTCCGGGGGACAGAGGGTCCGCCTGCGCCGCCTCAGACAGCCCCCGCCCCCACGCCCTGCCCGTACTGCTGGAGCTACGAATATAAAAGCCGCCGCACTCTCTTCGGACTGCCCTTGGTCCATATCAATGTGGGCCGTGGCCTCCGCTGGGCCCGGGGAATTGTCGCCGTCGGCAATGTGTCCACTGGTCTGATTGCCCTGGGCGGCTTCTCCGCCGGGCTGATATCCGCAGGAGGAATTTCGGCCGGAGTGCTGACCCTTGGCGGCATCGCCCTGGGAGCGGCGGCCTTGGGCGGAATAGCGGTAGGCATTGCGGCTTTTGGGGCGCTGTCCGTAGGCGTGCTGTCCATCGGGGTCTGCGCCGTGGGCCGCTATGCCGCGGGGGTATCGGCGCTGGGGTCCTCTATGGCGGTAGGGGTAGCGGCCGCTTCCCCTGTGGCCGCGGTGGGCATCGACACCCCCGAAACGGCGGCCCTGGCTCTCTCCCTGGAGGAGTTGTGGAACCAGGGAACTACGCTTTCTCAGGCGGCGGAGCGAATCGCCCCCTATCTGCCCGGCGCACCGGGGTGGGTAATCCGCTTTCTGCTGCGGTTTGCGCACCTTGCTTAAGGCACGCTCACTAAGCCGCCGGACTGTAAAAGCCCGTTTTTAAACCCGACCGGCAGTCAATAAAGGAGGGAGAGTCCCAAACGCGGGGCCGCATGAGCGGTCCCTGCGGCGATTTTCGCCGCAGGGTTCAACAGGAGTGATTTGCTCCTTTTGAACCGCTTTGACTATAATATAGTAAAATCAGTTGAAAAAAGCAGGATAGCGAGTAGAATATGAAAAGCGGGGATCTATAACGTAAAGTGCGCTCAAATGCATTTTTCGACATAATCAAGTACCGGGGCAGGCCTATGGCCTGCCCCGGTGCGCGTTACCTGTCGCGGGACCGCACCGGAACGCCGGTGCCGCAGCTTACACCCTGTCGGAAGAACAGCTCTCCAAGTACTCGTCATAGGTCATTCTCCGGTCAATGAGCGTCCCGCTGCCGGTAAAATCAAAGACCCGGTTTGCCACAGTCTGGACCAGCTGGTGGTCGTGAGAGGAGAAGAGAACGTTGCACTTGACGGCTTCCAGGCCGTTATTGAGGGCGGCGATGGACTCCAGATCCAGATGGTTGGTGGGCTGGTCCAGCAGGAGGACATTGGCCCCGGAGAGCATCATGCGGGAGAGCATGCACCGAACCTTCTCGCCGCCGGAGAGGACCTTCACGGGCTTGTATACCTCGTCCCCGGAGAAGAGCATCCGGCCCAGAAAGCCCCGGAGGTAGGCCTCGTGGGGGTCGCTGGACCACTGGCGCAGCCACTCTACCAGGTTGTCGTCACAGTCCTTGAAGAACTCCGTATTATCCTTGGGGAAATAGGAGCAGGTGGCCGTCTGGCCCCATTTGACGGTGCCCTCGTCGGGCTCCAGTTCCCCGGTGAGGATTTTAAACAGGGCGGTATGGGCGTTCTCATTGTCTCCCACAAAGGCGATTTTGTCCCCGTGGCCGACAATAAAGCTCACTTTGTCCAGCACCTTCACCCCGTCGATGGTCTTGCTCACGTCGGTGACGAAGAGGATGTCCTTGCCCACCTCCCGGTCGGGGGAGAAGGCCACCCAGGGATAGCGGCGGGAGGAGGCGGGGATCTCCTCCAGAGTGATTTTTTCCAGCAGCTTCCGCCGGGCGGTGGCCTGCTTGCTCTTGGACTTGTTGGCGGAAAAGCGGGAGATGAACTCCTTGAGCTCCTGGGCCTTCTCCTCGTTTTTCTTGTTCTGGTTTTTCATGAGGTTCTGCATAAGCTGGGAGGCGTCATACCAGAAATCGTAGTTGCCCACATAGAGTTTGATCTTGTTGTAGTCGATGTCCACAATGTGGGTGCAGATGGTGTTGAGGAAATGCCGGTCGTGGCTGACCACAATGACGGTGCCCTCAAAATCCAGCAGAAAATCCTCCAGCCAGTTGACGGCGTTGATATCCAGGTTGTTGGTGGGCTCATCCAGCAGGAGGATATCCGGCGCGCCGAACAGTGCCTGGGCCAGCAGAACCTTGACCTTCAGCCGGGCGTCCAGGGTGGCCATGTCGCTGTAGTGAAGCCCGGTGCCCAGGCCCAGACCCTGGAGAATGCGGGAGGCGTCGCTCTCGGCCTCCCAGCCCCCCAGTTCGGCGAATTCCTCCTCCAGCAGGCAGGCCCTGATGCCGTCCTCCTCGGTCATCTCCTCCTTGGCGTAGAGAGCGTCCTTTTCCTTGCCGATGTCGTAGAGACGCTGGTTGCCCATGATGACGGTGTCCATCACGTTATAGGCGTCGTAGGCGTTCTGGTCCTGCTTCAGCACCGACATGCGGGTATTGGGCAGCACCGAGACCTCGCCGGAGGTGGGCTCCAGGTCCCCGGAGAGAATTTTTAAAAAGGTGGATTTGCCCGCGCCGTTGGCGCCGATGATGCCATAGCAGTTGCCCTTGGTAAATTGCAGATCCACATGGGAAAAGAGGGGCTGTCCGCTGTACTGGAGCCCCAGGTCGGAAACTGTGATCATATTGCACTCCTTATCGCGATTAAATGAAGGCGGAAATAAAGCCGGAACCTGTACGCGCGCCGCCCTGCGGGACCCTGCCGCACCGGGCTGTCTGAGGGGAAAAGCTCTGCCGCGCGCGGCCTGGCAAAACAGCTTAGGGCTTGTTTGATAAACAGCGAAATACCCAAGGGCGGGAGGATTTTTTCGCCAGACAAGGAGATTTTCCGCAGTCATCCTGACAGATGGCAAGGGAAAGCGACGCAGTATGGCGGGAAAAGGCACGCCATTGGAGCGTTTTGTCATTTTTCAAACAAGCCCTAACCAGTATATCACAAATTTCTGCCAACGCAAGACAAACAGCCGCGGAATTTGCGGGCGGCGGAGCCTGCGCGGCCGGCCCTGCGGCCGCATCGTCAATATAGCGGAAATTCACCCGGATACAGACAAAAATTTGAAAGGTTTTGTGAAATTCTCCGCTGCCCTCTTTACAAGAACGCTTTAGTGTGGTAATATACGAAAGCGTCAATGTGCGCTACTTTACCATTTGGAGGAACATATTATGAAACAGCGACTTCTTGCACTGGCCCTGACGCTGGGCCTGACGCTCTCTCTGGCCGCCTGCTCCGGCGGACAGCAGGGGGGCGCCACCCCCACGCCCGCCCCCGCGGATACCCCCGCTCCCGCCACCGCCGCCCCCCAGGATACCTCCGAGAGTGACCTGGCCTATGTCCAGGACAAGGGAACCCTGGTGGTGGGGATCACCGATTTCGCGCCCATGGATTACCGGGACGATACCGGCGCATGGATCGGTTTTGACGCAGATATGGCGCGGCTGTTTGCCCAGAGCCTGGGGGTCGAGGTGGAATTCATTGAGATCACCTGGAGCATGAAGGCCATGGAGCTGGAGACCAAGGCCATCGACGTGGTGTGGAACGGCATGACCCTGGACGATGAGGTAAAAAGCCTGATGGATACCTCCAATCCTTACTGCCGCAACGGTCAGGTGGTGGTGGTCCCCGCGGAGAAGGCTGCGGACTACCAGACGGTGGAGAGCCTCAGCGGGCTGAACTTCGCGGTGGAGAACGAGTCCGCCGGCGCCAAGCAGCTCAGCGCCCTGAATCTGAATTTTACCGCCAAGCTGACCCAGGCGGACGCCCTGCTGGAGGTGGCCTCCGGTGCCTCCGATGCCTGCGTCATCGACCTGCTCATGGCAGGCGCCATGATCGGCGAGGGCACCAGCTATCCCGACCTGACCTACACGGTCCAGCTCAACAGCGAGGAGTACGGCGTGGGCTTCCGCAAGGGCTCCGATCTGGTGGAGGCCTTCAACACCTTCTGGAAAGACGCCTACGACGCCGGAACTGTAATGGATGCCGCCACCGCTTACGGAGTGCATGAGTCCATTATTGAACAATAAGCGGCGGCTCCAAATTTTTGCAATTCAAAGGACTGCCGGGCAGAGGAACGCGGGCTCCTCTGCCCGGCCCCGGTTCTGAGAGAGGGGATTTATACTGTGCTGACCACGGTTACGCTCACCCTGCTGGAGGGTTTAGGCACCACCCTGGAGCTCTTCGCCCTGACCCTGCTTTTCGCCCTGCCTCTGGGACTGGTCGTCAGCTTCGGCTCCATGAGCTCCTTCGCTCCCCTGCGGTGGGTGATAAAGACGGTGGTGTGGATCATCCGGGGCACCCCGCTGATGATTCAAATTTTAATTGTCTTTTACGTCCCCGGCCTGCTGTTCAAGCTGCCGCTGCTGCCCCGGTTTACGGCGGCGCTGCTCTCCTTCGTCATCAACTACGCCTGTTATTTTTCGGAAATCTACCGGGGGGGCATTCAGTCGGTGCCCCGGGGCCAGTATGAGGCGGGGCAGGTGCTGGGCATGACGAAGCCGCAGATTTTTTTCCGCATCACCCTTTTACAGGTGATTAAGCGTATTGTCCCCCCCATGTCCAACGAGTTCATCACCTTAGTGAAGGATACTGCGCTGGTGCGGGTTATCTCTGTCTATGAAATTATCTGGATGGGGGAATCCTTTATTAAAAAAGGCATGATCTGGCCCCTGTTCTATACAGCGGTGTTCTATCTGGCGGTAAACGGCGTTCTAACCCTGCTGTTCGGCTGGTTCGAGAAAAGGCTGGATTATTTCAAGTGAGGAGGCGCCCCATGGCTGTCCTGAATGTACATAATATTGAAAAGCATTTCGGCGCCACCCGGGTGCTGGAGGATATCACCTTCTCTCTGGAGGAGGGGCAGTCTCTGGCCATCATCGGCTCCTCCGGCTCCGGCAAGACCACCCTGCTCCGCTGTCTGAATTTTCTGGAGCGGCCCGACAGGGGGCGTATCTGCGTCCGGGGGGAGACCCTTTTCGATGCGGAGGACCCCGCCACCCAGCGGGAGGAGGAGGTCCGCCGGAAGCGGCTCCACTTTGGTCTGGTATTTCAATCCTTTAACCTCTTTCCCCAATACACGGCGCTGGAGAACGTCACCCTGGCCCGGCAGCTCCTGGCCAGGGAGGATGCGGCCTTCAAGCGGGACAGGAAGCGGATTTTAGGGGAGATTGAGGCTCAAGGCCGGGCGCTGCTGGAGCAGATGGGACTGGCGGACCGCGCGGAGCACTATCCCCACCAGCTCTCCGGCGGCCAGCAGCAGCGGGTGGCGATTGCCCGAGCCCTGGCGCTGAGCCCCGACATTCTCTGCTTTGACGAACCCACCTCCGCCTTGGACCCGGAGCTCACCGGCGAGGTGCTGAAGGTAATCCGCACCCTGGCCCAGCGGCGGACCACTATGGTGATTGTCACCCATGAGATGGCGTTTGCCAGAGACGTGGCCGACCAGGTGATTTTTATGGACGGCGGCGTTATCGTGGAACAGGGGGCGGCCAGACAGGTGATCGACCATCCCCGGGAGGAGCGTACCCGCCAGTTTTTGTCCCGGTACAGCGGGCAGGACTGAAAACCTGCGGTTTCCCGCCGCGGGGATGAACGGAAGCAGACGAATTCTGCTCAACCGGTTCAGCTTTTATACAGGGAATTGAAAAAAGAGTCGAGGCGTGGTATGATGGATACCACGCCTCGCTTGTCGAAAAAAGGCCAATTTTGACTTTGTTTTGCCGCCCGAGGGCGGCAAAACTCTGCGAGGCTTTCCGATGGGGGAAGTTTTTCGACAGGCTGAGTGTGGCATGATGGATACCACGCTTGTTTTTTATTGTGAGGAGGATATGATGGAGGAGCTTTTTTTGCCTGTGCTGTCCCATTTTCAAAACGGAAACTTCTGGACTGCCAGCAGGGGCCGCATGCGCTACTACGCCGCGCCCGACGGGGAGGAGCTCGCTGCCCAGGTTTGGGAGGGCCCCTGGAATCAGACGGACAGCGAGATGGAAGAGACCCGGCGTTTTCCCCTCAGTGAGGAGGGCCTGGAGGAACTGCGCGGCTGGGCCGCGGCCTGGGCCGGGGATATCAACGCCCGCCCACCCAGAAGCCTGGAAGAGGATATACGGCGCCGGGATGCCTGCCGGTCCCGCCGGGCGGTGGAGACCCCGGAGAAATCAGCCCCCCCGCCGGCGTGAGGAAAGGAGGCGTTTATGGCCGTTTTCTTTTACGGATGCGTGACATTAGACGGATATCTTGCAGATAAAGCGCACAACCTGGATTGGCTTCATCAGACCGGCGAGCCGGAGGAAACCGGCTATTCCGACTTTTACAGGGCGATGGATGTAACGCTGATGGGCAGGCGGACTTTCCGAGAGGTGGAGCGGCTGAACTGCGCCGCATCCGTCTATCCAACCACGGAAAATTACGTTTTTACCCACGGGGACCTGTCTCAGGACGGGTTTACCGCTGTGAGCGGGGATGTGGCGGAATTTGTAAAGAAGTTGGGCCGGGACAAGAATATATGGGTCATGGGCGGCAGCGCGATACTTGCCCCCCTGCTCAATCAGAACCTGGTTGACCACATGATCATCCAGGTGGCTCCGGTCCTGCTGGGCGAGGGAATTCCGCTGTTTACCCGGGATGAAACGCGGAAGCGGTTTTACCTGGAAGAGGTCAGAAAATACGGCCAGTTTGCGGAGCTGCGTTATGGACGAATCGCTTGAACCTGTTCAAGCGGGAGCCTGTCGAAAAAGGCCGGAGGCCTTTTTCGACAAAAGGGATACGGCCTGCCGCGTGCACCCTTTGGGCACACTTGCAGGCCGGGATGTGTCATTTTCGAGGCACATGTCCCCGAAAATGACCAATTCTAACTTTATTTTGCCGCCTTCGGGCGGCAAAACTCTGCGAGGCTTTCCCGCGGGGAAGTTTTTCGACAGACTGTCGCTTGAACCTGTTCAAGCGGATTTTCAACATTGCGGTGAAAAATCGCCGCGGGCCCAGCTGATATGTGACATAAAGCAAGCCCTAAGAGCCTGTTTAAGCTCTCCGGATGCGCCGGATGGACCGGGATTTTTTTGTTCGGCAAGGAAAAAAGCGCAGGAATACTGGATGTATTTCGAGCATGTTTGATGCCGCAGGGCGGAAAAAGACCAGTTCAGACGGTGTGCCTGGAGATTTTAAACTGGCTCTTATATATTAGCGGGAGTTCTTTGCCGCCGGGCATTGGCGCCCAGTGTGGTCAATGGTGTAATCGACGCCGTACTCTCCTGGAAGAATAATCTGAGAAATCGGCACAAATGTGTATCCATCCTGGAGCAGAGCCTCGATAATGCCGGGCAGGGCTTCCGGCGTGTGGAGCGCCGCGTTGTGAAACAGGACAATAGAACCTGGCTGAACTTTAGAGAGCACCCGCTGGGAGATGTCTCCGGCGGAGAGGTCTTTCCAGTCCAGGCTGTCTACATCCCATTGGATAGGCTCCATTCCCATGGACCGGATCGCGGTGATCACGTGGTCGTCATACTCCCCATAGGGCGGACGGATCAGGGTGGGAGAAACCCCGGTGACATCCGCTATCTTTTCGTTGCAGGCCTGTACATCCGCGATAATTTCGTCGCTGGACAGCTGGGACATATGGGCGTGGGAATTGGAGTGGTTCATTACCTCGTGTCCCGCATCGTGCAGGGCCTTGACCGACTCGGGATATTTATCCACCCACTCGCCCACGACGAAAAAGGTCGCTTTGACCTTATACTTTTCCATAATATCGATCAGCTGCTGGGTGTCCTCGTTGCCCCAGGCCGCATCGAAGGAGATAGCTACCATTTTCTGGTCCCGCTGGACACAGTAGATGGGCAGCTGCCGTTCCGAGGCGGCGGCACTGACGGCGCTGGGGTAATTCACCGCGTAGAACATGGCCGCCACCGCCAGAAGGCAGGCCAGGCCAGCCAGGAGCCTGCGCTTGAGCAAAAATACCTTCATGACAAAACCTCCTCAAGATAGCTTGTGCTCTATCCTATGAAGAAGCCGGACTGTTCAGAAGGCGGAAGCTGCTGAAACGCATACCGTGAGCGCCCTGTCCGTCCCGCAGACCGGCGGGCCGTCTGCGCAGCGCCTGTCCCCCCTGCCTCCGCACACGCCGAAATGCTGAACAGGTTCTTACAGCTCTTTTTTCTCATAAATGCCCCGGGCGATGCAGTAGGAGATGACAAAGCTCCCCACGGCCAGCGCCGCCAGCACCACGGGCAGGGCGTCCGCCAGCCACGCCGGGGGCACAGGCAGCTCCGCCTGTTTTTTGAGCGCCGCGGCACTGAGGAAACTGCCTCCGAAGATTACCACAAAGATGCCCATGGAAATGCTCCTGCTTTTCTCCGCGCCGAACTTCAGCAGCAGGGGGAGTGTGACGGAATTCATCAGCAGGGACACGCCCGTACAGGCCAGGGCCGACGCCGCCATATCCGCTATGTTCTCCTCCAGCATCCCGGCCAGATGCAGAACGGCCATACTCAGCAGCACCAGCAGGGTCATACTTCCCAGCACCAACAGGGTGAACAGGTACTTTGCGCCTACCACACCGGCCCGTCCCGCAGGGGTGGACACGGCGAATTTATCCCATCGGGCCTGCTCGTCATAGGCGATGGAGGACATGGGGAGAACCAGCCCCACTACCGAAATCATGGCGCCCATCACGGAAGCACCCACTCCCATGACAGCCATGACGCCATAGACCATCAGAAAGCCCACGTAATAGCGCAGCTGCTTTTTCAGCACCATAATGTCCTTGTACACCAGACCGATCATTCTGCATCCCCCTTTACAGTAAAGACCATGATGTCCTCCAGACTGACCGGGTCCACCGTCAGCTCCGGATACAGCCGGGCAAAGGCCCGCTTATCCTTTACCAGGGCCTCGCACCCGAACTGCCCCACCCGGCTGCCCACCAGCAGGGCCCGGTCCACCCGCTCCAAATCCCCTCTGCCGCACACCAGCCGCCCGTAGGTCTCCAGCAGCTCGTCCTTACCCCCCTGGACCGCTACGCTGCCCCGGTGCAGGTAGGTAACGTAGTCGGCCACCTTCTCCAGGTCGCTGGTGATGTGGCTGGAGATCAGGACGGCGTGGTCCTCGTCCTGAATAAATGCGAGGAATTCATCCAGAATCTCGTCCCGCACCACCGGGTCCAGCCCGCTGGTGGCCTCGTCCAGAATCAGCAGCCGGGGCTGGACGCTCAGGGCTGCCGCAATGGACAGCTTGGCCTTCATGCCTTTGGAGTACTCTTTGACGGTCTTTTTCCGGGGCAGCTCGAACTGGTCCAGATATTGGTCAAAGCGGGACTGGCTCCAGTTTTTATAGAGGCGTCTTAAAATATGCCCCACCTCCGGAGCCCTGAGGGTATCGTGAAAGGTGCTCTCGTCCAGCACGACGCCGACGGCCTCCTTAACCGCCCGCTCCTCCTTCCGGCTGTCCATGCCCAGCACCCGAATTTCGCCGCTGTCCCGGCGGATCAGGTTTAAAATGCACTTGATAGTGGTGGACTTACCTGCGCCGTTCTCTCCGATAAGTCCCATAATCGTACCCCCGGGAACGGAAAAGGACACGTCGTCCAGCCGGAACGACCCGTAGTCCTTGCTCAGGTGCTCAATCTCCAACACATACTTCACGTCTGTTCATCTCCATATAAAAGAGTAAGAATTTCCGTCAGCTCCGCCAGGGTGATATCGCCGGTCCTGGCCTCTTCCACCGCCCGGGTCAGGTGTTCTTCCACCCGGCGCAGGACGTCCTCCCGCACCAGCTCCAGGTTCCGGGGGGCCACAAAGCACCCCTTTCCCGGCACGGTGGTGAGAAACCCCTCCCGCTCCAGCTCCTCATAGGCGCGTTTGGTGGTAATAACCGAGATGCGCAGCTCCTTGGCCAGCAGCCGCATGGAGGGCAGGGCCTCGCCCTCCCGCAGCTCCCCCCGCAGAATCAGGCCCTTTACCTGCCGGGTGATCTGGTCGTAAATGGGAACGCCGCCGGAATTGCTGATGATGATATCCATGGTGCACCTTCCAAACACTATACTGTGTATATCAAGCATATACAGTATATACGATAGATACAGGGCTGTCAAGAGGAAATCCGCAGGATTTCCGAAGAAGCATGAAAAACGGGCAGTTTCTTTTGAAAAGAAACTGCCCGCGCCTGCCACAAAACCTCTCTGCACAGGAATACCTCGCAGAGTTTTGCCGCCCGAAGGGGGACAAAATAAAGTCAAAATTGGTTAGTTTCAAGGACATGCGCCTTGAAAACAACATGGCTTGACCTGCAAGTGTGCCCAAAGGGGTTCGCGCGGCAGGCCGGAGCCTATTTGCTGAAAAAGGCCAGAGGCCTTTTTCAGCAAATAGGGGAAGTCAGTGCATGGTATAGAGCATATCCGCCATTTCGCCGCGGGTGAGAAGGTCCAGCGGCCGGATATTGCTCCCGTTATTTCCTGTCACCCCCTGGGCCCAGAGGCTTTGAACGAAAGCCCGCGCCCAGTCGGGAACCTGCTGCGCATCCGGGGCGGTGCAGCCGGCGCCGCCGTAACCCATGGGCTGGGTACGGCCCAGAATTGTCATGGCCTCTGCCCGGCTGATGGTGGCGCCGGCGTTGACCAGAAGCCTGCCGTCCACAGAGGCCCCTTTCAGCAGACCCAGGCCATACATGGCCTTGACCTCATGCAAGGCCCAGTCGGGGATCTGCGCGGTGTCAGCAAAGGGCAGCTCCACACCGGCGAACCGGCTCAAATCCAGCTTCAGCCAGCGGGCGACCAGGGCAAAGAATTCCGCCCGCGTGATGTCCTTCTCTGGCTGGAACTGCAGTCCATCCCCGGAGGGCACGCCGTTGGTCACACCCAGGTCGAAGAGATAACTGGCCTGCTGCCGGCAGGGATGTTCCGCCATGTCGGAGAAGAGCTCCTCCCGCTCGCCCATGGAGCCGAAGCCGGCGGAGCGCCGGGCCAGGTTGCCGCTGGCGTCCGCGGCGGTGACGCTGACACGGTGATACCGTTCCCCGGCGGCGGGCAGAACGGCGGTGAGGGTTCCGGCGGCCTCGTTCCACGTGAAGTCCAGGGGCATGCCGTCACAGCGCACCGTTATCTGGTCCCTGGTGAAGCGCCGGTCCACGTTGTCCGCGACGGAGGCGGTGAGCTGACTGCCGCTGAGCCGCAGGGAGATCTCCGGCGGGGTCGTGTCGTGCATCTCCTCATTGGAGGTGGTGAACTGGTCCAGCCAGATGGTTCCGCTCTGATGGTCCAGCCACTCCAAGCCGTCCCCGCCGGTTCCGGCGGTTACGCGAAGACCGGTTAGGGCCACGGCGTTTTCAGGCAGGGGTACGCTCACGTGCTTCCAGCCGGTAAAGTCCAGCGGCGTCAGAACCAGGGCGTGCTCCTGGAGCCCGGTGTCCACCACCGCGGCCTCCAGAGTGTTGCCGGAGCCGTCTCCGTATACCCACAGGCCCAGATAATGCTCTCCGGCGGTGATGCTCAGGTTTCCGGTCAGAGAAGCGCTCCCGCCGGCGGGCAGGTCATAGGCGATCCGCCAGCTCTGGGAACCGCTGTGTACCCGGTCCAGGCTGGTCTCCGCCGTCAATTGGGCGGACACGTTCTCCCGGAACGCGGGAATTCCCTCGCAGTCCTCCAGGGTGTACACGTGGCCTGCAATGCTCACCGGAATGGTGACGCTCCGCTCCCCGGCAGAGACGGTGAGGCTGCCGCTGGCGGTCTGGCTTCCGGCGGTAAAGCGCCCGGTCTCATCCACCGTGCCCACCGCCGGGTCCGCGCTCCAGGTAAAGCAGGAGTCCTCTGCGGTGAGAGGCAGCTTCCGGTAGACCGCGGCGGCCTTCAGCTCGACCTGTTCCTCCGGCTCCAGGTTCAGCAGGGTGACGGCCGCCCCCGTAGCCTCGTTGGAGAGGGAGATGGCGTCGGGGGTCCTGACCGTGGTGACATAGGCCGTACCGCCAGCCCATCCGTCGGAGGCGGTGATCTGGGCGAACCCGCTGTCGCTTCCGGCGGTGTAACGGCCGGTCTCGTCCACAGAGCCGCCGCCGCTGGCGACGCTCCAGTCCACAAACCCGCCGCTGGTGGGGTAAAAGCTGCTGTCCAGAGCGGAGGCGGACAGCTGGACGGAGGCCCCGGACAGCAGCATGCTGTCCATGGGCGTAACAGAATAGGCGGCCAGCTTCCCGGTGGGCTGGAGCGTAGTGGTCAGAAAAATCGCCGTGGAGTTGGAGCGCTGGGCTCCGTCGGCGGGCTTGCCCACCACCTCCAGGGTATCCGTTCCGGGCCAGGTGACGCCCAGATTGGTGGAGCCGCCGCCATCCATGCTCAGGGCATCCACACAACCCAGCTCCAGCAGCCGCTGGGCCACCTGGGTTATGGTCGCTCCCACGCTGTGGCCGCTCTGCCGGCCGTCGATGGTGTAGAGAACGATGCTGCCATCCGCCCGGATGCCCACGGCGGTGCAGGCGGTGCGCTCCTTGGGCAGACCGTCCGCCACCACGCCGTTGGAGAGAATGCTGTTTACACCGCCCAGGGCCTGGTCCACCTCTGTCCAGCTGGGATCTCCAACGGCGGTGCTGAGCACCACCGGGTCCCCGGGCTGGAGGACCCGCAGCGCCTCCAAAAGGGCGGGGTCGTCCCCGCTGTTCAGGGTCAGCACCGCTTTGCCCTGGGGGATGGCAATGCTTCCGGCGGATTCCAGCACCTGCTCCACCACGTAGCGGGTCTGGCGGCCCAGGCGGGGCTCCAGCGCATAACCGCTGCCGTCGTCCATGGGGACGAGAATGACATCCACCCCCGGCTGGCTGTTCTGGGTCATGGCGGAGAAATCAGAGGTCAGCAGGGTCAGCCCGCCTACGCCGCCGCTGTCGGCCAGCCTGCGGATTTTGTTGATGCCGCCCCCCAGCCGGTATTCCCGTTCCCCGAAGGTCACGGAGAGGGAGAGCCCCGGCTGGCCGATGAAGGCGGTGCCGTTGCTGCGAAATCCCACAGCCCAGGCGTCGCTGTAATAGGGGGTGGCCCGTATCACGCCGTTTGTGACCACCAGTCCCGTAGGCGCACCGGTGGACACCACGTACCAGTCGCCATTGACGCCGGAGACTACGTGCTTTCCCAAAGATTCCAGCCCCGCCGCCATGTGTGAGAGAGTCGCCTTGGCCAGTACCCGCTCTCCATAGCACACTGTGGGAACCACATCGGAATTGGGTGTATACTCAATGTAATATTCCGACCGGAGATCAGAATATGTATCGCTCCAAAAGATGTTTTTGCCCAGCCCCGTGCCCTGGGACAGCTGGGCTTTTCCCGTATGTATCTCCCAGCCCAGGGCCTCCGACGCCGAGGCGGTAGCGGCGCTTACCGTCACCAGTAGGGCCAGCCCCAGTGCGGTGGCCCGTCTGAATCGTTGTTTCATTGGGTTCCTCCTATTCGTCGCGGTGCAAGCATATTCTGGCTGAAGCACTTGAGCTCCGGCAAAGCGGAGCGGCTGCTTCAACAGCGTTCAAACTGCAATTGCCCGCCCCGCCCATCTGCCGTGTGCTCAGAAGGCTGTAGTAGATCAGACGTTATGTTAACACAAAAGTTCCCGCTTGTAAATAAGCCCCGGTCGCGCACCTGCGCCCGTTTCATAAAAAGTGGTATAACGGTAACTGCGGAAGCGATACACTGCCGGCGGAAGACCCGCCGGAGAACGCCCCGCCACAAGGGAGAATTTGTCTGGCGTGAAGGAAAACCAGCCGTCCTCGCTGTGACAATGCCAATAGGACAACGAACGCTTTACGTAAATTTGCCTTGGCTGTCCGCCATTTTTTATGAGACAGGCGTGGGGAGATTTCGCGTACCCTCTTGACAAGGGAGAGGGCGGCGCGTATAATAATACCGTTAAAGCCATAGCTTTGTGGCCCTTTGGCGGCGAAGCCCGCCGCTTCGGAGGGAGGGAAAGTCAATGTCGGAAGTCCATGTGAAGGACGGCGAGTCCTTGGAGAATGCACTGAAGCGTTTTAAACGCAGCTGCGCTAAGTCGGGTGTCCTGGCCGAGGTGCGCAAGCGTGAGCATTACGAGAGTCCGAGCGTCAAGCGCCGCAAGAAGTCCGAGGCCGCACGCAAGAACCGGAAAAAGTTCTATTAAGGTCCCCCGGATTCCACCGTCCTTATAGGAATGGCGGCGTGAGAAATGATTGAAGTAGGAGCCGGCGCAGCAAAGAGCTGCGTCGGCTTTTGCACGCTGCGGCTTCCTGCGGCAGGGGCAGATTTCCCGGCTGACAAGCACAGGAAGATCTGCTATAATAAAAGCACGGCGCTGAGGGCCTGTTGCGCTTCCCTTTGCACAGACTGGGTTTGGGGCAGGCTCTCAGAGCGCCGGATATGTATCGAAACACGGTGAAGGAGCGAGGCGGCATGAAGGCTGTCGGCAAGGTTTTGGCTTATCTGTCCGTTGTACTGTTCTGCGCCGCGCTGGTGCTGGTCCTCATTGCGCTGCGGGGATAGACCGCAGGGGAGCGCCGGACCTCCGGCCCCGTCAGCAGTTCTGAGCAGGCGCGGCCTTCCAGAAAAGTCGAGGTATTCCATGTACGAAAAGATAACGCTCCCCAACGGAGTGCGCATTGTCACTGAACCCGTGCCCTATGCCCGCTCCGCCGCCGTGGGCATCTGGGTGGGGACCGGCTCCCGTCATGAAAAGGCCGGGGAAAACGGCGCCGCCCATTTTATCGAGCACATGCTGTTCAAGGGGACAAAAACCCGTTCCGCCGCGGCGCTGGCGGAGGAGATGGATGCGGTGGGCGGACAGATCAACGCCTTTACCACCAAGGAATCCACCTGCTTTTACGGACGGGTGCTGGACACCCACCTTCCCCGGTGCACCGACATTCTCTGCGACATGTTTTTTGCCTCCCGTTTTGACGAGACGGATGCGGCCGTAGAGCGCGGGGTGATACTGGAAGAGATCGGCATGTATGAGGACAATCCGGAGGACTTATGTGCCGAACGGCTGGCGTCGGCGGTTTTCCGGGGGACGCCGCTGGCCCGGCCCATTCTGGGAAAACCGGCCACATTAGCTTCCATGGATGGGGCCTGGCTGCGGGCATACATGGACGCCCATTACCGCCCGGACCGAATTGTGGTGGCCCTGGCGGGCAGCTACCGTCCGTCAGATGTGGAGGAGCTGAAGGCCCGTTTCTCCGTGCTCTCCCCCAGCCCCTCCGCCGCCGGAAAGCCTGGGCGGTACACCCCTGCGGTGACGGTCAAAAAGAAGGCGATTGAGCAAAACCATCTGACGCTGGCATTTCCCGGCCTGGGGTTTGGGGACGAAGGACGGTTTACCCTCCAGCTCCTGTCCTCCATTCTGGGGGGCGGCATGTCCTCACGGCTGTTTCAGCAGGTGCGGGAGAAGCTGGGCCTGTGCTATTCCATCTACTCCTATGGCACCTGCCATGAGGATACCGGCTATTTCGGCATCTACACCGCGCTGGGGAAGGAAACCGAACGGCAGGCCCTGGAGACCATCTGCGCGGCGATCCAGACCTTCGCCCGGCAGGGACCCACCCAGGCGGAGCTGGACCGTGCCCGGGAGCTGTCCAAAGCCAATGTGCTGATGGCACTGGAATCTACACAGTCCCGCATGAGCGGCCTGGGCAGGGGCGAGCTGCTGCTGGGCGAGGTGCTGGAGACCGACGAGGTCATTGCCCGGTATGACGCCGTCACCTGTGAGGGAGTCCGCCAGATGGCGCGGCGGCTCTTTGATTTCCAGAAGGCCTCCCTTTCGGCAGTGGGGCGCGTGGGATGCAGAGAGGAATACCGGGCCCTGTTGGACAGCAGGTAGACGCTGTTTTCTGGAAATCGTTCCGGGCGGGGCACGGCTAAAGCTGTGCCCCGCCCGTCGCGTTGTCTTTTGCCTGCCGGGGCGGTCTGCCGGGCGGGAATGTGTGCAGATACGCACACCATCCTGTGGGGAATTGTGCTATAATGAAATAGCTTTAGCTTGTTGAAAAAGGCCGGAGGCCTTTTTCAACAAAAGAGATACGGCCTGCCGCGCGCACCCTTTGGGCACACTTGCAGGCCGAGAAGCGTCGTTTTCGAGGTACATGTCCCCGAAAATGACCAACTTTGACTTTATTTTGCCGCCCTCGGGCGGCAAAACTCTGCGAGGCTTTCCTGTGGAGGAAGTTTCTCGGCAGATTTGAGCTTGAAAAGAATCACGGATTCTTTTCAAGCTATTTGACGATATCATAACAGCAAATCAGCTGCGATGTCTGCTGTAGGAGGCTGTTCTGCCCTTTTGCTCCCCGGTTTTGCCGGGAACCGTGCACACAGTTTGATTTGGGTGTTTTCTGAAAAAGGAAGGGATGCTATGAGGACCACCCATGAGCTGCATCAGGAGATCAGGACCAGCGCTGCGCCGGAGGTCCTGATGAGTACAGATTATCAGGTGCCGGAGCTGAGATACTGGCTCTCCTCCCTGCTGAAGGAGCGGGGAATGGCCGTCAAGGATGCCATCCGCGCCTGCAATCTGGAGCGCACTTACGGTTATCAGCTGTTCAACGGAACCCGCCGCCCCACCCGTGCGGTGCTGCTCCGGCTGAGCCTGGTGCTGGAGCTTCGGGAAGAGGAGGTTCAGCGCCTGCTGAAGCTGGCGGGCCGCCCGGTGCTCTACGCCCGAAACCGGGCGGATGCGGCGGTGCTGTACGGCCTGAACCACCATATGACCCTGGAAGAAACCGATGAGCTTTTAACCTCGCTGGGAGAGGAGCCCCTGCTGTGAGCCGCCGGGCGGAGTTTGAGGCGGCCTATGCCGCCGCGCTGGAACACCCGGCGCTGCCGCCCAGAATCACCCTGGCCTACGAGACGGACACCCTCTTGTCTGAGGGAGAGGCGCGGGAGGTGTGGCTCCTCCGGCGCCGGTGCGACGGCGCTCCTTTTGTGCTCAAGCTGGACTGGGGCTGGGGGGAGCTGGACGAAGAGTTTCAGCTGCTGGTTTTGGCCCGTCGGGTCCTTCAGGACCGGGTTCCTCTGCCGGTGGACTGCTTTGAGGAGAACGAAATCCGTTATCTTTTGCGCAGCTGCCTGCCCGGGGAGACGCTGGAGCAGTACCGGGCCCGGACCGGCGGATGCTCCGAGGAGGAGTGCGTCCGCCTGGGGGCTGAGCTGTGCGCCCTGCTGGAGAGGCTGCACAGTCTGGAGCCGCCCCTGATCCACCGGGATATCAAGCCGGAAAATTTGGTGCTGGGGGAGGACGGGCGGCTGGGCATTATTGATTTCGGCATTGCCCGGTGCTATGCCCGAGAAAAAGAGAACGATACCCGGTGCATGGGTACGGAGGCCACCGCTGCTCCGGAGCAGTACGGCTTTGCCCAGACCGACGGCCGCACGGACCTGTACGCGCTGGGCTGCACCCTCATCTGGCTGCTTACCGGCTCCTATGAACGGGATTCCCTGGAACGGGCCCCGGTATCCCGACGGCTGCGCCGGGTGCTGCTGCGGTGCACCAGCTTTGCGCCGGAAGAGCGTTATCAGACCGCCGGGGCCCTGCGGGATGCCCTGCTGGGCAGGCGCCCCCTGCGGAAAAAGGTGCTGGCGGCGGGGACCTGTACCGCGCTGCTCTGCGCGGCGCTGCTGGGCCGGGCGGGGTGGAACGGCCGCCCGGTGTCCTTTCCGTCCGCCGGGCTGGAGGCCGCAGTCCGGCTGGAGCTGGCGCAGCCGGAGGGAGACATTACTTATGCCGACCTGGAGCGGGTGGAGCGGCTGGCCCTTGTGGGGGAGAAGGCCTTTCCCCGGGAGGTGGAGTATTCCTATGTTATGGGCGCCAGCCGCCTGGACGGAGCCGGCCAGCAGGGGGAGCCGCGGGGCAATCTGGCTGACCTGTCTCTGCTCTCGGATATGCCCAATCTCCGGGAGCTCTATCTGTGCAGGCAGAGCATTGCCGACCTGACGCCGCTGAGCGGCCTGCCCCTGGAGGTGCTGGCCCTCAGTGAGAATCAGGTCTCCGACCTACAGCCGCTCTCCTCCCTGACCGGACTGAGGCAGCTGTGGCTGGCGGACAATCCAGCGGCCTGCCTGTCTCCGCTGGCCGGGCTGGAGCAGCTTCAGACGCTGAATCTGGACAGAACTCCGGCTCAAAGCGGGTTGGACAGCCTGTCCCCGCTGGCGGAGCTTCCGCTGGAGGTGCTCTCCCTGTGCAATGTCCATGCGGAGGACGGGGACTGGGGCTTTTTGATCCGGCTGTCCCGGCTCCGGGAGCTGACGCTGGAACAGCCGCCCCAGGCGGCGGTGGAGGCGCTGGCCGCCCGGGAGGACCTGCTCCCCGTGCTGGCGCTGTACGGCTTCACTGCCCCAGACCTGACGGCGCTGTCCGGGTGCAGGGTGCAGGACCTGCGGATGACCGCCGGACCGGACAGCCTGGCAGGGGTGGAGGCGCTGCCCTGTCTGCGCAACCTGGGTCTTTTTTTCTGCAATATCGCCACCCTGTCGCCCCTGGAGGAGGCGCTGAAGCTGGAGACGGTATCCTTCAGCGGCCTGCTGGTGGAGGATTTCTCCCCGCTGAACAGGCTTCCCCGGCTCCACACCGTAGTGGGAGACCGGACAGAGGCTGTGGAGCGGGACTGCCCCGGGCGGCGCTTTTCTGTGGTTCCCCTGGGCTGAATACCGGTTTTCAGGAAAAAGTGCAGATTTGCACACCAACGGAGAAAAAAGATATGCTATACTCCCATTATCCTGTGTCAGGCATGACAGAAAAATAGGAGGAGCATTATGAAAAAATATGTACGCATTCTGGCCGGTGCGCTGACCCTGGCCCTGATGCTGGGCACGGCCGCGGCTGCGGCCGGGGACCTGAGCACCATTTCCGTGACCCGGGACGTTAAAGTCCTGGTCAACGGCGCGGTCTTCACCCCCAGAGACGCCAACGGCAAAGAGGTCTCCGTCTTTGCCCATGAGGGCACCACCTACGTGCCTCTTCGGGCGGTGGCCGAGGCGTTTGGCCTGGAAGTGAGCTATGACGCCGGGCAGCAGGCCGCCGTTATCAATGGCTCCACCGACTCCGGCTCCCAGGTGAAGCCCCCCGTGTCCGACGATGTCCACTACATTGTCTCCTGCGGGCCCGAGCAGATGGAGGGGGAGACCTTTTACTCCGAGATTGAGGACGATATGCGCTATCTGCTGGAGGACCCCAGCCAGAAGGCCGTGATGGAAATTCTGTCCGGCAGTCTGCCCGACGGGGTGGAGCAGGACGGCACCGTTCTGCGGGGAACGTTTCTGTCCACCGGCATCTGGGACCTGCGCCTGCGCCTGACACCCAGCCGGGGCGAGCCGGTGGAGCGGGATGTGCGGATTGAGATTAAAGAGCCCCAGGAGCTCCAGGCCGGCCCCGTCGTCATCTGGGGTCGGGTGGGCGACGATATCGGGCAGCGCTACATCCCCTGTGCCCAAAGCCAGCTTTACACCGGAGACGACCTGGTCGAAGAGTTCGAGTCGCTGAGCGGCGATACGTTGAAGGGCGCCTCTCCCATCGGCACCAAGGCGGGGCTGGACCAGCTGGCCCAGTACGGCCTGTCTCTGGACTATGAGACCCATGTGGATGAGGAGGGCGACTGGGCCTGGGTGGAGAATTTTGTCACCGGTACCCTGACCAAGGGAACCGACGGCTGGATTAAAATTTCTGTGCCCGTATATGCCGGAGCGGGCGTATCGCCCAGCCGGATCGACGGAGAAGTTCTGGACAAGGACGGCAATCTGCTGCCCCTCAACTGGTGGGTGGTGGAGGACGAGAGCGGGGAGCTCCAGGTGGTCCACGGTCAGCTGGAGATTTACCTGAACGTCATTGACTTTTAAAAGCAGTATTCACAGCCTTTCAGCAATATAGTCAAAGCGGTTCAAATGGAGCAAATCGCTCCTTTTAAACCCTGCGGTGACTATATGAGCGGGTCCGTTCCTTCTGCCCGCCCTCCGGATTTCTCTGTGAGAAGCCGGGGGGCGGGCGGCTTTTGTCTACAGGACATTTTTCAGGGAGAGCTGTTCCGCCTCGCACAGGAGCTCGATAAGCGTGATGAGGCGGGCGTTGGCGGCGGAGTACTCCCCCTGCTCCCGGCTCTCCAAAAATTCCAGGGTCTCCCGAAAACCGGTATGGACGCCGTCGGTATCCGCGTGGCGCAGGGTGACGTGAAGGTACAGATCCTTTTCCTCCCAGCGGTCCAGGGCGGCCCGGGTCAGGTGCTCCGCCTCGGTCCAGCGGCCGGACTCGGCCTGGGCCTGGGCCTGGACAAGCAGTCCGGTGAGCTCCTGCGTGAGGTCCCCCAGGCGGAAGCTGTTATACAGCGCGGCAGAAAAGACGGCGGCGAGAATGCCCAGCGCAATCCAGGCCCGTTTCATTTCACCGCCTCCTTTTTGACCAGATAGACCCGCTTCTGCTCATCCACCGTCAGCAGAAAGACCTCTCTGGGGTGGTGGAGCTTCTGCCCCTGGAGCTGCTTGTCCAGCCAGCCCCGGTCCAGTCCGCGGGTGCGCAGATTGTGCTCCAGCACGCGTCCGTCGTTGATGATGACGATGGGCAGACCCACGTCGTCGGGGGTAACGTTCATCTGCTCCGCCGTGACGGGCAGCTGATTGGCGTAGGGCAGGACGGAGATCTGACCGTTGGTCTCCAGGATGGCGTATTTTACCGTGGACAGGTCGGTGATTCCCTTCATGCGGAGCTCCTCCATGAGCTCGTCGATGGTAAAGCGGTTTTTGCGCATCTCCCGCTGGTGGAGCTTTCCGTTTTCCACGATGATGGAGGGGCGTCCGCAGACAATGGCCCGGAAGCGGACGCTGTGCATAGTCAGCACGGAGAGAAGCATGGTAATGCACAGCAGGGTGAGGATTGGGATAATGCCGGTGAGCAGAGGAATACCAAAATCCTGCATGGGGACGGCGGCCAGGTCCGCGATGATAAGGGCCAGCACCAGCTCGGACGGCTCCAGCTCCCCCACCTGACGCTTGCCCATCAGACGGATGCCGGCGATGATGAGCAGATAGAGAATGACAGTGCGCAGGATTGCGATAACCATGGCGCGGGCCTCCCGTGGGAAAAGTTTTGACAGCGCTTCCTCCGCCCCGTTTGAAGCCGTGGATGCGGCGGCGGAAGCGCAGGCCCTGTACAGGAATTCCGCTATAGTATGGAATGGGCGGTTTAAAATTATGCGCGGGGCGGGACGCCGCATTCTTTCGGCCGGGTTTTCGGTCGGAGCGGAACGGTTGCTTTGGAAAACTTTTGAAAATATGCTTGTGATAGCCAGAAATTAATGGTAAAATAGAAAAACCAGATTGATGTATGAGATGCCGCTCTACAGCAACCTTCTGTCTTGGAGGAGTACCGGGCGATACAGCCGGGGAGGGGGTACAGCATGATCCGCGTTGCAATTGTAGACGATGATTCAGCCGATGTCCAGCGGCTTCAGGATTACCTGGATCAGTACCGCCGGGAGAGCGGGGAGGCCATGGAGCTCACGGTGTTTACCGACGGGGACGAAATTGCCGAGGGATACCGCCCCCGGTTTGACCTCATCCTCATGGATGTGGAAATGCGCTTTATGGACGGTATGACCGCCGCCCGGAAGATCCGGGAGGTGGACCCGGAGGTCGTCATTATCTTTATCACCAACATGCCTCAGTATGCCATTCAGGGCTACTCCGTGGACGCCCTGGACTACGTACTCAAGCCCGTGAGCTATTTTGCCTTTTCCCAGCGGCTGGACCGGGCCATTACCCGGATGAAGCGCCGGGCAGCCCGGTATCTCACCGTGCCGGTTAAGGGGGGCGCCCGGAAGCTGGAGGCCTCTCAAATCTACTATGTGGAGAGCCGGGACCATGACCTGACCTTTCACACCGCCGTGGGCAGTTTTAACGCCACCCTCACTATGCGTGAGACCGAGCGCAGCCTGGCCGACCTGCCGTTTTTCCGGGGAAATAACAGCTATCTCATCAATCTGGAGCATGTGGAGGGCATCCAGGACGGCTGCGCGGTGGTGCGGGGAGAGGCTCTGAAGCTGAGCCGCCCCCGGAAAAACGCCTTTATGGAGGCTCTGAGCGACTACATGGGCGGGGTGCTGAAATGAGCGACATCCTCCCCGATATTCCAAGGCTGTACACCGCCCTGGCGGAGTGGGGGGCCTGCATGGTCTATATCCTCTTTCTGGAGCGGCGGCTGAGGGGATGGCGGCTGTGGAGCTGGTCGGGTTTCCTGCTGGCGGTTTTGACGGCGTTTCTGGTGCTGACAGACGACCTGCCCATTGCGCTGTGGATTCCCTGCATGACAGCAGCAGTGGGTATCATGCTGCTGCTGGTGGGCACCTGCTGCCAGCTGGAGTGGACCGACGCGGCCTACTACACCGTACAGGCCTTTGTGCTGGCGGAATTTGCCGCCTCTCTGGAGTGGCAGCTCCACTGCTTCCTCCTGCTGGAGCGGAGCGGCGGCGCGTTTCTGCCCGCCGCGCTGCTGCTGGCGGCGGTCTATCTCCCCTGCTTCCTGCTGGTCAGCTGGCTGCTGCGGAGATTTGCTGCCAGACCAGGGCCTATGCGCATAACCCGGGGGGAATTGTGCTCGGCAGTGATCATCGGCATCGCGGAATTTGCTGCCAGCAATCTGAGCTTTTTGTCTGTGCAGACCCCGTTCAGCGGGCGGTACAGCGGGGAGATCTATAATATCCGCACCATCATGGATCTGGGCGGTCTGGCGATTCTTTACGCCCATCACGTTCAATGCCACGACCTGCGGGTGCGGCGGGAGCTGGAGGCGGTGCAGAACACCCTGCGTTCCCAGTACCGGCAGTACCAGCTCTCCCGGGAGAGCATCGACCTGATCAACCGCAAGTATCACGACCTGAAGCATCAGATTACCGTTCTGCGGGCGGAGCCGGACTCCGCCAAGCGCGCGGCCTTTCTGGACCAGATGGAGGAGGAGATCCGAGACTATGAGGCTCAAAACAAGACGGGCAATCAGGTGCTGGATACCATTCTCACCAGCAAGAGCCTCTACTGCGCCCGGCACAAAATCGCCCTTACCTGCGTGGCTGACGGGACTCTGCTGAACTTTGTGGAGCCCATGGACCTCAGCGCCGTGTTCGGCAACGCGCTGGACAACGCCATCGAGTGCGAGGAGCGGATTGCCGCGCCGGAAAAACGCCTGATCCATGTGACGGTCTCCGCCCGGCGGGGATTTGTGCTGGTGCGCTGTGAAAATTACTGTGAGGGGAACCTGCGTTTTTCCGGGGACTTCCCCGTGACTACCAAAGCGGACCGGGATTTTCACGGCTACGGCCTGAAGAGCATCCGCTTTGTAGCAAAAAAGTACGGCGGAAGCGCGACTGCCCGGATGGAAAAACAGTGGTTTGTACTCCAGGTACTGCTTCCAATTCCAGATAATGGAGCAGCAAAATAGCCAAAAACAGCGCCGTATTTTTCAGTAAAATGTCAAATCCCACAGCAAAATACGAAGGAACCCCGTCAATTTACGAAGGAGGGCCCACGGCCCTCTTTTTTTATGCTATAAAATACTACACAAGAAGCCGGGCTGCCATCCGCTCCGGCTTGTGCAAAAAGCTGTCTCGCACAAAAAATATTGAAAGAGGAGGAACCAATATGCTCAGTATCAACATGGATGATGTCGTGAAAGTATTGGACCAGATCAAAGTACACCTGATCGTCTTTGCGGTGATCGCTGTTCTGGCCATTGCGGTCATGGTCATCTGCAAAAACATGGACAAGGCCAAAAAGTTCCTGGTCCGCTGTGAGGCGGGCATCGCCATCCTGCTGGCCCTGGTCATCGTGGCAAACCTCATCTGCACCGGCCCCATGTCCAGCATGCTGGACCTGGTCAGCGAGACCTCCTATCTCACCGAGGCCACCACCGCCGAGGCTACCCAGCTGGTGACGGCTATGGCGGAGGAGGGCATCGTCCTGCTGGAAAACGACGGCGGGATTCTCCCTCTGTCCGGCGGGGCCAGGCTCAACGTATTCGGCTGGGCCTCCACCAATCCCTGTTACGGTGGCACCGGCTCCGGCGCGCTGAACGACGCCTATCCCACCGTCACCCTGCTTCAGGGCCTCAGCGACGCGGGCATCACGCTCAACACCGAGCTGGAGCAGTTCTATACCGGCTATAAGGCCGACCGTCCGGTGGTGGGCATGTGGAATCAGGACTGGACCCTGCCGGAGCCCAACGTGAGCCTGTACACCGACGAGCTGATCAATAACGCCAAGAGCTTTTCCGATACCGCGATGATCGTCATCACCCGTGTGGGCGGCGAGGGCGCGGACCTGCCCAACGATATGCTCAGCGTAATCGACGGCACCTATGCCCAGCGCAGCGGCAAGGGCAATACCTACTACATCGGCACCTATGACGACACCCTCAACGAGGGCAACGACTGGGACGCCGGCGACCACTTCCTCCAGCTGTCCAACCGGGAGGAGGAGATGGTGGAGCTGGTGTGCTCCAATTTTGACAACGTCATCGTGGTCTATAACGGCGCCAACGCCTTCGAGCTGGGCTGGGTGGAGGATTACCCCCAGATTAAAGGCCTCATCGCCTGCCCCGGCACCGGTCAGGCCGGCTTTACCGCCCTGGGCGAGATTGTCGCCGGCACGGTCAATCCCTCCGGCCACCTGGTGGACACCTACGTGTACGACCTAGAGGCCACCCCCTGGTGGAACAACTTCGGCAGCTTCCTGTATGACAATATGCAGGAATTTGAGTACCACGGCGCCAGCTTCGGCGGCGAAGTGACCGAGGTCCCCAACTTTGTCAACTATGTTGAGGGCATCTACGTGGGCTACAAGTTCTATGAGACTGCCGCCAAAGAGGGCTTTATCAACTACGACAGCGTGGTTCAGTATCCCTTTGGCTACGGCCTGAGCTATACCTCCTTCAAGCAGGAGATGGGACCCATCTCCGAACGTGATGGGGTCATCACGTTCGACGTGACCGTCACCAATACCGGCTCCGCGGCCGGGCGGGACGTGGTGGAGGTCTATGTGGACCCGCCCTACACCGACGGCGGCATTGAGAAAGCCAGCGCCAACCTGGTGGAGTTCGCCAAGACCGGCCTGCTGGAGCCCGGCGCCTCCGAAACCGTCGCCATTTCCTTCCCCGTGGAGGACCTGGCTGCCTATGACGCCCACGGCGCGGGCTGCTATGTGCTGGAGGGCGGCGAGTACGTTATCTCCATCAACACCGACTCCCACACCGTCATCGACTCCCAGCCCTATACGGTGCTCTCCACCGTGACCTACGGCGAAAACAACAAGCGCGAGAGCGACCGGACTGCCGCCGTCAACCAGTTTGAGTATGCCGAGGGCGATGTGACCTACCTGTCCCGGGCCGGCGGGTTTGCCAACTATGCCGCCGCCACTGCCGCCCCCGCCAGCCACAGCATGAGCGCAGAGGATAAGGCCGGCTTCTACAACATCTCCAATTATCTGACCGCCGAGGCCACTGCCGCCGACGAGGATCCGGACGCCGCCCCCATCACCACCGGGGCCAGGAACGGCCTCCAGCTGAAGGACCTGCGGGGTCTGGCCTATGACGACCCCAAGTGGGATGAGCTGCTGGACCAGATGACTTTGGACGACATGAACGCCCTGATCTCCCTGGGCGGCTATCAGACCAACTCCGTGGACTCCATCGGCAAAGTCCGCACCAACGACAACGACGGCCCCGCCTCCATCAACAACAACTTCACCGGCGTGGGCTCTGTGGGTTTCCCCGCCGCCGTGATGATCGCCGCCACCTGGAGCAAGGACCTGGCCCACGACTTTGGCGACAGCATCGGCAAAATGGCCGACGAGATGAACACCTCCGGCTGGTATGCCCCCGCCATGAACATCCACCGCACCGCCTTTGCCGGCCGCAACTTTGAGTATTACTCCGAGGACGGCGTCCTCTCCGGCTTCATCGCCGCCAACGCGGTGGCCGGCGCCAAGGAGCACGGCGTCTACTCCTACATGAAGCACTTCGCCCTCAACGACCAGGAGGGCAACCGCTGCGACATGATCTGCACCTGGTCCACCGAGCAGGCCATCCGCGAGATCTACCTGAAGCCCTTTGAGATGTGCGTGAAGGACGCGGGCTGTGAGGCCGTCATGTCCTCCTTCAACTACATCGGCAACCGCTGGGCGGGCGGCACCGCCGCCCTGTGCAAGACCGTGCTCCGGGACGAGTGGGGCTTCCAGGGCTTTGTGGAGACCGATTACTTCGGCGTATACGGCTACATGAGCGCGGACCAGGCCATCCGCAACGGCACCGACCTGATGCTGGTGGCCTATCAGACAGAGACCAACAATGTCCGCTTCCGGGAGACCAACGGCGCGCAGCAGGCCATGCGTGAGGCCGCCCACAACATCCTCTTTGTCACCGTAAACAGCCGGGCCTACACCGAGGAGAACTATGCCAAGGCCACTGCCACCCCCGTTTGGCGCACCATCCTGATTGTGGTGGACGTTATCGCCGTGGTGGTGCTGGCGGCGCTGGAATTCCTGATTCTGAAGGGCTATAAGAAGCGCCTGAGCAAATAAAAGCCTCCCCAATCCATTTGCGTATGCAACCGGCCCCGGCCCGCTCCCGCCAGGGGACGCGAGCCGGGGCCCATATTTGGGAAAGGATACAAAGAGAACGTCCATACGGCTGCTCAAGAATCGCTGTCTCCAGGGACTTGCCCGGCGGCAGGCTGAGTTGTTTCCGTAGCTGATTTTTCAGAAGGAGCGTTTGAAGGTGAAACACCAGGATATCATATCGAAGATGACGCTGGAGGAAAAATGCTATCTTCTCTCCGGCAAGGACTTTTGGCAGACCCGCAGCGTAAAGCGGCTGGGGGTTGAAAGCGTCACCCTCTCCGACGGGCCCCACGGCATCCGCAGGCAGGAGGGGGCCGGAGACCAGCTGGGGCTCAACGGCTCTCTCCCCGCCACCTGCTACCCCACCGCCGCGACAATGGCCAATTCCTGGGACCCGGAGCTGGGGGAGGAGCTGGGGCGGCATCTGGGGGTGGAGGCCGCCTCCCAGGACGTGTGCGTTCTGCTGGGACCGGGCGTCAATATCAAACGCAGTCCCCTGTGTGGCAGAAATTTTGAGTATTTCTGCGAGGACCCCTATCTGGCGGGGAAAATGGCCGCGGGCTATGTCCGCGGAATCCAGTCGGAGGGTGTGGCCGCCTGCCCGAAACACTTCGCCGCCAACTCCCAGGAGCTGCGGCGGATGGCCTCCGACTCCGTGCTGGATGAGCGCACGCTGCGGGAGATCTACCTGACCGCTTTTGAGATCGCCGTCAAAGAGGGACACGCCAAGTCCATCATGTCCTCCTATAATCGGGTCAACGGAGTCTATGCCAACGAGAACGAACACCTTTTGCAGGAGATCCTCCGGAATGAGTGGGGCTTTGACGGCTTTGTAGTGTCCGACTGGGGCGGCTCCAACGACCATGTGGAGGGCGTCCGGGCGGGCTCCCATCTGGAGATGCCCACCACCGGCGGAGACTCCGACCTGGAGCTGGTGGAGGCGGTAAAGAGCGGGCGCATCAGCGAGGAGCTTGTGAACCGGCGGGTAGACGAGCTGTTGGATGTGCTGCTGTCCGTCCGGCAGGCGGTGGACGCCCGCAAGGGAAAAAAATTCAGCGTGGAGACCCACCACGCCCTGGCTGCCAGGGCCGCGGCGGAATCTACGGTTCTGCTGAAAAATGAGGACGGCTTTCTCCCCCTGAAGCGGGGGACAAAGGTCGCCGTTATCGGTGAATTTGCCCAGAGAGCCCGCTACCAAGGGGCGGGTTCCTCGGTGGTCAACCCCACCAGGCTGGACAACGCCATGGATGTCATCGGCGGCTTCGGCCTGGAGGTAGTGGGCTTTGAGGCGGGCTATCCCCGCTCCGGCCCCGGCGACCCGGCCATGCGGGAGAAAGCCGCGGCTCTGGCCGGGCAGGCCGATGTGGTGCTTGTGTACCTGGGCCTGGACGAGATCAGCGAGTCCGAGGGTCTGGACCGGGCGCATATGCGCCTTCCCCAGAGCCAGACGGACTTGCTCCAGGCGGTAAGCGCCGCCAATCCCAATGTTGCAGTCATCCTGTCGGCAGGCTCTTCCATAGAAATCCCCTGGCTGGACAAGTGTAAGGCCCTGGTCCACGGTTATCTGTGCGGCCAGGCAGGTGCCTCCTCGGTTCTGCGCGTGATAATGGGAGAGGTCAACCCCTCCGGCAGGCTGGCTGAAACTTACCCGTTGTGCTATGAGGATGTCCCCTCCGCCCCTTATTTCCCGGCCAAACAGCGGACAGCCGAGTACCGCGAGGGCCTCTACGTGGGCTATCGCTATTACGATACGGCAAATATACCGGTTTTATTCCCCTTTGGATTTGGCCTGAGCTACACCACCTTTTCCTATGACGCCCTGACGGTCAGCGAGCACGAGGCGGTCTTTACCCTGACCAACACCGGGAGCATGGACGGTGCGGAGGTGGCGCAGCTTTATGTCTCCCGGCGGGACGGCAAGGTATTCCGGCCTGCCAAAGAGCTGAAGGGCTTCCAGAAGGTGTTCCTGAAGGCGGGGGAAAGCAGAACTGTCACCATTCCGCTGGACGACAAGGCGTTTCGCTATTTCAATGTGAAGACCAACCGGTTCGAGGTGGAGGGAGGCGACTATGAAGTCCTGGTGGGAGCCTCCTCTGCGGATATCAAACTGACCGGGAAGGTGACGGTGGCGGATTCCGGAGCGGAATGCCCCTACGACACGGCCCGTCTGCCCAGCTATTACACGGGGAATATCAAGGCGGTCTCCGACCGGGAGTTTGAGGAGCTGCTGGGCCGCCCCATCCCGGACGGCAGCTGGAGCGGCACGCTGGAGATGAACGACGCCATCTGTCAGCTCTACTATGCCAAAAGCGGCCTGGCCCGGCTGGTCTATCGCATTATGACCCGCAAGCTCAATGAGAGCATTGCCAGGGGCACCCCGGATTTGAACATCACCTTCATCTACAATATGCCCTTCCGCGGCATTGCGAAAATGGCCGGAGGCATGTGCACCATGGAGATGGCAGAGGGGATTCTGACTATCTGCAACGGACGCTTTTTCAAGGGCCTGGGCCAGGTGATCGGGGGCTTCTTCCGCTCGGGCCGGCGGCGGAAGGCCGCCGACGCAATCAAATAAATGGAGGGGAATACGGCTATGGGAGCAATCAAGACCTGGATTGATGAGCACCCCACCCTTTGGGAGTTCATCAAGTTTAACATCTTGTCCAACTGCGCCACAGTGACCAATTTTATCGTCATGTGGGTCTGCACCGGCTTTGTGTTCAAATCCTTCAGCAATCAGCCGTTCCAGTTTTTTATTTTCAACTATACCACCCCGGAAAGCCTGATGCTGTGCGGCTTTCTGAGTTTTCTGGTAGCGACGGCGGCAGCCCAGACAGTCAACTTTTTTGTCCAGAAAAATCTTGTGTTTAAGTCAAACGCCGAGTTTGGCAAGGCGGTGCCCAAGTTTATCATCCTGGCGGTGGTGCTGGTGATTCTCTCCGCCGCCCTCCCCGCTTACAGTCAGGCTCTGTTTATCAATTTGGGCGTGCCCGCGGGCGTCGCTCCCACTCTGGCAAATATTGTAAACATCCTGATGCAGGTGGTCATCAGCTATCCCACTATGAAGTTCTGGGTTATGCCCAGTCAGAAATAGATCGTTTTTAAAAGGCTGCCTGAAGAGCGCTCTTATCAAGGGGGAGATTTCACTTTTACGTGAAGATCGGAAGAGCGTCGTGTAGGGAAAGAGTGTGCTTGTCAGTGTAGT
>CANDFO010000006.1 GCA_947384055.1 uncultured Flavonifractor sp. | reverse complement strand
TAACCTGACGGACCTTTTCCAGCATGCCGCCGGCGTTGGTGCCCGGCTCGCCCCGAACATCTTCCAGCTCGGGGACGGACTCCACGGCTTTCATGATCTTCTCCGCGCCGGCATCCACATCGACCTTTACAGTCCGGTTTTCACCGTGGAATTCAATGGTGCCGGCGGGAATCTTCCGCTCCTTGACGTCTCCGGCGGGGGTTTTGATGACCACCGCGGAGCGGTTGCCGATGAGCGCCCGTGCAATGGGCACGACCTGCCGGGTCTCCTCCGAGGACAGTCCGAAAAGAGTGGCGATGCCGTAGGGGTTGGACAGGACCTCCACAACGCCTCCCACACCGGCCACCTCTACCGCGGAACGCATGCCCAAGGGAACCTTATCTACCAGGGACACCTCGTCTACGATAGGAATTTTATGGTGCAGACGGTTGTGGATCAGCACGCCGTCATCCCGCTGCACAATGGCTGCGGTAACTTGAAGGGTGCCGGAGCAACCCTCATTGATGAGACGCGCCGCTTCCTCAAAGTCCACGGAAGCGGGGACTACTGCGATGTAATCCTTGCCCCCCTCGGCCTCGTCCAGATCCGTAACCAGGATGGTCTCCCCCACGCCGACGCCCATGCCGCCGGGCGTGGAGGGATTGTGACCAATCATTGTGGACTCAGTGATGATCGTCTCGGTAATCGTCTCCATGGCCACGTCTCCGATAACCGGAGCCGCCTCATTGAGCCGCACCTCCGCGAGGTCCTTCACCTCCAGGCCCACTTTTTCCATCGCGCTGGTCAGGGAGTGGAACACGCCGTTGATGTTCTGCCGGGTCCCCTTAATACCCGTAGTGGGCACGGTACCGCTGGCCAGAAAAACTGCCTTGCCGTCCTCGACCCGTGCCAGGGCTGTTTCCGTTGTCGCATTGCCGATGTCAATGCCTGCAACGATTCTCATTGCGGGACCTCCTGACTTTCGCGGGATTTTAGAACTTCTTCAGTCTGCCGCGCTTCTCATAGACTTCGGCAGCTTCGCGCACCAGACCGGCGGCAGTCTTGGCGCCGTACTTCTGGTCCAGCTCGTTGGCGATGTCGATGAGTTCCTGCTTGGTGGAACGATAAGGACGCAGGGCGTTGTAGATCTCCAGCAGACGCTCGTCGGGCACGGCAATCAGCTCAGCCGCCCGGCGCAGGTTGCCCGCAAAAGCCTCGCGGTTGACGGACTCGGCCACCTGAGCCTGCATCTCCAGGGTCTCGGGGGAGATACGCATATCCTCAGCGGTGAGCTCGCCGGAAATAACCTTTTCATAGCTCAGGCTGGAGAAGGGCTTGCCGGTAGGAGTTTTAATCTTGCCGGGCTCTTTCTCAGCCAGAGGATAATTCGCAGCAGTGACTTTGCCGCTGGAAGCGGCGGGGGCAGCGCCGCCATTGTTCATGGCGTTCATGACCTGCTCCACGATTTGCTTCATCAAGAGTTCCTGATCCATGATCCTGCCTCCCTTTAGTTGAAAGATACGGTGACAGCCTGGGGCCGCTTGTCGCCGTCCACGTGCTCGGTTTCCTTAATGTGCAGCAGCGCCGCGATAGCCTGATAGGTGGGACGGGCCATCTGATCGTTGCGGACGGGCACCGGAGTGGGGGCCTCGCCCTTGGCGTACTTGGCGGCGTTCTTGCCGATCTGACGGAAGGTATCCATCTCGATCAGGGGCGCCTGAGAGAAAAGCTCCAGGTTGCTCAGCGGGGGCAGGTCCTTCTGGTGAATAACCGTAGTGCCCTTGGACTGAATGCCGATGCCGATGCCGGAGCCAGAGTACTCGGCGGCGTCATGGGCGATGAAGGAGACGTCGGAGGTACGGTACACCCGAACCAGACGCCATTTCAGGCCCTCTTCCTCGATGCCAGCGATGATCTCGCGCAGCACCTTGTCATGGGGCTGATGAATAATGGTCTCATGCTGATACACGCCGAAGGCGGGGGCCAGACCGATAACCACTTCGTCGGGAGCCACGCCCTTGGGCGCGTCGCCGTTCTCGGTGAGGGTCATCTTGCCGGCCTGGAGCTGCGTGGTCGTGGGCGCAGCTGCGGGAGCGGCGGAACCGCCCATCTCTTTGAGAACTTCTTCAATTACGCTGCGCAGCGTCTTTTCATCAAAAGTCATAATCTGTCACCCCTCCTGATTAGATGTCTTCCGGCCGGATGGCGTTGGGGATGTTCTTGATCTGCTCCCAGCGCTCCTCGCTCAGCTGATAGCCGGTCATGGGCCCGTGGTAGTCGTTGGGGGCGTTCACGCCGGAATAGACATGGAAGTCCTTGTCGAAGATGGAGGCGGTGTGCAGATAGTCGCCGGCCACCTTCTGGCGGAGCATGTTGTAGATGTTCTGGGCTACGTCGGGGAAGCCGGCCTTGTCCAGAGCCTTCACAAAGTCAACGCCAGTCACCTTGCGGGCCATCATATCCTCAATGGCCTTCAGGTCCTCATTGACATTACGGTTGGGCATATCGTTGGAACCGTTGGCATAGGTAGCGGCCTCCACCTCTTCGTCGGTGATGGGGGGCAGACCCAGCTCACGGAACATGCCCTGGAGGGCACGAGCGGCCTTGTTGCGGGCTTTGATGACGTCTTCCTCGCGGACAGGCTGCAGGCCGCCGTCAATCTTCATGTCGCGCTGGATGATGTTCCAGTCGTCGTAGTCGTCGGCGTCCCAGTTGGAGCCCGCGAACATGTTGTCGTAGTTGGGGGTGGCGGAGTAGCCGGAGCAGATGTAGTCGGTGCCGGAGAAGAGCTGAGGCACGCTGCGGGCCACCCGGCGCAGGTCGGAGTGGGTGAAGGTCTGGTCGTTGGAGGTGGTGGACTCCAGGTCCAGCAGCATGGCGATCAGGTTCTCAGCGGCAATGGCGCGGATACCGCCGGGCACGCCGGCAGGCACGCCTACGCAGGAGACGGAACCGTTCTGTGTGCCCTGCACGCCGGCGCCCTTGGTGACGGCCAGGCAGCGGGCTTCCAGATACAGCATGGACTTGCCCTCGGCATAGCCCATCTGGACCTCGGAACCGGTACCGGAGGTGAAGCGCATCTTCAGGCCGCGGCTGGCATAGCAGCTGGCCAGGAACGCCTTGGAGTAGGGGGTATCGTCGCCGTCCATAAAGACGGGCTCGGTGCCGTAGACGGAGATGGTCTCGGCATAAGTGGTAAAGCCGCGCATACCGAGCATCAGCTCAGTGGCCTCTTCCAGCGCGCACTGGGTCATGATACCAGGACGGCCGGCCTGAGCGCCTACGAACAGCGCCATGGCGTTGAAGGGGGCGTAACGGGCGATGCCTACGGTGGTCTCCATCTCGGCAAAACCACGGACAGCGGCCTCGGCAGCGTCGGCGGCAATCTGGATGGGGTTGTCCTTGACGTTGGTGACGTGGCACTGGTTGGCGGGCATCAGTCGGGCGCGCATCTTGGTCATGCCCATCATGATCTCCACGATGGTCAGCTTGCCGACGACTTCGGTCAGCTTGGCCGGCGTAATGGACAGGGTGATGTCCAGAATGTCCTTCCGGGGAACGTTGATATCAACGATCATCCGGGCAATCTCCAGAGAATCAATGGCCATGGCCTTCTCCGCATTGCCCAGCCGGATGGCATGGTCGGCAATGAAAGTGTCCAGCATGTCGAAGTCAGCGCGGCACTTGCCGTCCATCTCAACGATGCGGCCGTTCTCGATCTTGATGCTGGGGGTGGGGTCGAAGGGGCTGTTCATCGCAATCAGACCTACTTCGGGCCACTCCTTGACATAGCCGTCCTGGTTGACCGGGCGGGCGGCCAGCACTTCAAAACGCTTAGATTTCATAGCTTACTGCTCCTTCCCGGATATTATTAAAGAATGTAGGGGGTCGTAGTGGACTTCAGCTCCTCTTCGGGGGCCAGGGAGCCCAGCAGCTGGATGCCCACGTCGCGGGCGGCGATGATGGCCTGCTTCACAGCGCCGGAATCGCCGGAGAAGAAGAAGTTAACCTCGTTGGAGAAGCTGGTGCCGCCGTTGCCGGGAGTGGCAATCAGCACAGCGTCAATGGTAGCGGCCTTGGAAGCGGTATCGGCCAGAACCACGCCGATGCCGGCGGGAGCGCCTACGGTGATGCCGAAGGCCTTGCCCAGAGGAGCGCCCCAGACCTTGTTCAGGACATGGGAAGCGCGGGCGCTGTACTGGAACTCCAGGTGGCCGGCGCTGTTGCCGTACACATCGCCGAAGGTGCGGTCCAGCTCACGCAGACAGACCTCAACGGCCCGGCGGGCGTCGGATACGTCCTCAGCACCGAAGATGATCAGAGAACCATGGCCGGCGCCGCCCTCGGTATCGCGGGGGCACTCAACCAGCAGGCACTCACTGTTGGTAGCCTTCACGGCCTCGTCGGCGGCGAAGATCTGGGGGCCGGCGCCCACGCGGTCGCTGATGATGCCGATGGCGCGGTATTTGGGATCGATCTTCAGGAGCTCGTGCACCTGATGGTCCAGATTGGCGATAACCAGGCCGATGGTGTGGCCGATGGCAGTGCCCACAAACTCGGTCAGGTTGCAGCCGCCAGCGGGAGCGGCCTTCTCGCAGCAGCACTCCTCGGCAGGAGCGGCGGCGCCCAACTTCTTCATGACCTCGTCCATGATCTTGCTGGTCAGTTCATCCATTTGTTTTCCCTCCAAATTTTAATAAAAAGTTCGGATGCTTCTACAGGGACCTGATCTTACTCCATGTGGGGCAGGATCTTCTCCACATCGCTGTGGGGCCTGGGGATCACGTGGCTGGAGACGACGGTGCCGACCTTCGCGGCGGCCATAGAGCCGGCGTCCACAGACGCCTTGACAGCGCCCACGTCGCCGCGTACCATGACGGTGACTAACCCGGAGCCGATCTTCTCGTACCCAACCAGAGTGACGTTGGCGGATTTGACCATGGCGTCGGCGGCCTCAATGGCGCCTACCAGGCCCTTTGTTTCCACCATACCAAGGGCTTCCTTCTGCATTTCGCTACCTCCTTGTTTATGGTCCGCGGCGCACCCAGGTAGACATGGATTGTGGCATACGCACGCTTTCTGGGAGATATTATACTAAATGTAGCACTCTATTTTCTTGGCTCCAACTGATACTTTTTTGTCTATCCTACACAAATCCAAAGGGGGCATTCTCCTTTCCTTTTCTCCCGCGATTGATAAAACAGACAGTTTTCCGCCACAAAACTTCCCGATTTATTGCAATTACGCCGCAATCTGTCATTTTCTTCCGCCGTGTTTCTCTAAACGCTCCGTATTCTCTTCATCTCCGAAAAAAGGACCCGCCATCCGGTTTCCGGATGGCGGGTTTTTTCATCAGGCTGTTTTTTGTCAGTCAATCGACAATCTGGTCCAGCAGGGCCTCCACATCGGCCTCCCGAACCGGGCGGGGGTTCATACTTGTCGTCACGTCGGCCATAGCCGCGGCGACCAGCTCCGGCCGCAGCCTCCGCACCTCAGACATGTCGGCCCCCCACTGCTTCAGGGTGGCCGGAATCTGGAGCGTCCGGTTCAGCCTTTCCAGCTCTTCAACTAGGTGATTGACTCCCATCCGCACGCTGGGCGCAGGAAGATCCAGAATCTTGGCAATCCGCTGGTACTTTTTTGCCGCCAAGGTGTACTCTCCCGCCCGCACATTGGTCAGATCCGCGTTGAACCGGACCACCTTTGGCAGAAGCATGGCATTGATGCGCCCATGGGCTACATGGAGCTTGCCGCCAATCGCGTGAGCCATGCCGTGATTGACACCCAAGCCGGCGGAATTAAACGCCAGACCCGCCATACAGGAGGCGTTATGCATCTTCTCCCGGGCCAGCAGGTCCTCCCCATCCAGAAAGGCCAGCGGCAGAAAACGGAAAACCAAGGAAATGGCCTTTTCACACATAGCATCGGAAAAATCGTTGGCCCCGGTAGAAACATAGGCCTCCAGCGCGTGGGTCAGCACGTCCATTCCCGCGTCGGCAGTCACGGCAGGGGGCGCGGATACGGTGAGCTCCGGGTCCAGAATGGCCACCGGCGGACGCAAAGCCTGACTGTCCAGCGGATATTTGACCCCTTTGGCTCTGTCGGTGATTACGGCATAATCTGTCACTTCGGACCCGGTGCCGCTGGTGGTGGGGACAGCAAAGCACTCCAGCTTGTCCGTCTCTATCTGAAGAGCCTGCTTTGCAATGGCCCGGATCGCCTTGGCCGCGTCAATGGTGGAGCCGCCGCCTACGGCGATCACTACCTCCGCCTCGCACTCCTTAAACGCTTTAACTCCGGCGGTCACAACCTCAATGGGCGGGTCGGGAACCACGCCGTCAAATACCGTTACCGTACAGCGGGTCAGGTAGGAGGCCACCCGATCCGGCACTTTCATTCCCGCCATAAAGCGGTCGGTTACAAGAAGCACCCGCTTGTCCTCTACCCGGCGCAGGCGCTCCAGTGCGCCTTCTCCAAAAAAGATTCTGGTGCTGAAACTGAATTCCTGCATAAACATTCTCCTCCTGCGCCCACCGGCTCAGCCGCACAGCGTGCTCGTCCGCTTCCGGGTCATCCGGCACTGGCCTTGACTCCTTCGGGAAGCCGCCCTTCCCGGTACTCGGTGGGCGTCACGCCCACTTTCTTCTTAAAGGCTTTGCTGAAATAGTTGGTCTCGCTGTAAGACAGCTCGTAGGCAATATTGATCACCGGCATATCGGTATCCAACAGCATTTTCTGTGCGGCCTCAATCTTACAGTCCGTCACATAGGTAATAAAATTCATTCCAGTAATCTTTTTAAAAAACTTGCTGAAATAGCAGGAGCTCATATTGGCGTACTCCGCCGCTTCATCCAGGCTGATGCCCCCCTTGATATTGCGGTCGATGTAGTTGAGCACCCGCTGCTCATCGCTGACCTGATAGCAGCGGCTCTCGTCAATGGTGGCAAAAATAATGTCCAACAGCTTTTCAAAAGCCAGGAACGTCTCGTATTTCCGCCCCTGAAGGTCAAAGCGGGATTTAAACCGCTCCAAACTGCCCGCCAGCTTCAGCTGAGCAGAGGGCCCCAGCGGTTCCCCCAGCCGCACCAGCCCCTCGGCAAAAGCCACCACGCTGGAGCGGATGATACTCATATTATCCGTATCCTTGTAAAGAGAATCAAGATATTCTTTTGCGTCGTCCGTGCATTTTTTATACCGGAAGGCCCGCATATGCTCAAGGGTCAGCCGCAGATACCGCTCCCGCCGCTGTGCCTCCCGGCCGTCCATCGCTGTGGAGGCTCCCCGCATCAGCGCGCCAGCCGCCGCCACCAGCCAGGACGGACGGCAGGGTTTGAGCAGATAGTCTTGCACGCCCAGCCGCCAGACATGAGCGGCAATATCCATGCGCTTGCCCACAGACGTAATCAATATCGGAGTATCCGGCGCCATCTGCTTTGCCGCGGACACCATATTGCTGCGGGCCAGGTCAAAGCTGGGCACATCCGCGATAAACAGGTCGATAGAACCGTCCCGCAGCAGATGCAGTGCCTCCTCCCTTCCGGCCGCCGTCAGGACTTCCACCGCAGGAAGGCCCGAGGCCAGAACATTTTGCATGATTTCCCGCTCCCACCGGTTTTCATTAAGCACCAAGATGCGGCTCATGCTGCAACTGCCTCCTTTTCCCATGCCGTACGCCCCTCAGACGCCCTTTTTCACCTTCCGGAGTACCAGGCCTGTCCAGCAGCTCTCCTGCCTGCGGCCGGAAGGCTCTCACTTTTCCCATTTCAGCGGCAGCTTGAACCATACCGCGCATCCCGGGCGTCCATCCTTTCTGGGACCGGCAGTCAAGCCGTAGCGCTTGCCAAATGTCCGCTTTAGGCTTCGGTCGGTATCCCGCAAAGAAAAATGTTCCTTTTCAAAAGGACCGCTGGTCTGACTCTCCAGCTCCTCCATCGTCAGCGTCTCGTTGTTGCTGAGGACCTGAACCAGCAGGTCCTCCCCCTCCTCCTCCGCAAAGATATCAATCTTACGAAGCTCAGACTCGCAGCCCTGGAGAACCATCTCAATCACCGGCTGAAACGCCATAAACGGACAGCTGGCGCCCCAATAGCGCTCAGGCACCGAAATGCTGTACTCCAAACCTTCCCCGATCCACGCCTGCTGAATCCGCAGCAGCGCGCCGATATAGCTCAGCTCCTCACCCAGAGTCGAGATTTTGTGGTCCGGGTCGGTGGTATAACGCATAATGTCCGCAAAGTCATAGGCCACTGCCTCGGTCTGCACCGCTTTCTCCTGGAACGCCAGGCGGGTAATCACATTCATGACAAAGAAAAAATAGCGGAAGCTCTCCTGCTGCTGAAAACTGCTGAGCTCCTGTTTCTGGATGGAGAATTCCAGGTCGGACCGCACCGCGCGGGCCTCCGCCAGCTCCTTATCCTTTCCCTCCAGCTCCTGGGCCATGGTGCGGTTGTAGTGGTCCTGAATAGTATAGAGGATCATATCCCGCAGAACCTTTACCGCAGACTCCACCTTTTCATAGGTGATGGTCTCCGCCTGACGGTACGCCTCATCCAGCGCTTTGTTCTTCCGCCAGTTGGTCTGCTGGGGCAGGATACGCTCCAGCTCCCGCTCTTCCTCGTCCTTTAACCGGATCTGACCCCCCATCACCGCGCCCATATAGCTGCCGTTGAATATCAGAGGCACTGCAAAATCCACCAAATCTGCATGACAGCGGTATATGTAAGGCTGCCCGGTAATCGCCGCGTGGAGACCGCCATGGGCGTCGCACTGCTCGCACATCTCCGAAAAGCCTTGAATTTCCCTGCCCAGCTTGCAGTGCGGGGTAAAGCCGCTGTATTTGGTAATTGGCCTGCCCCGGTAGTCCACCGTTACAAAAGCCAGTCCCATGGCCTTGGAGCAGTTATCCTGAATCGTTTGCAGGAGCTCCACGTCAATAAAATCAGATATTCTCTTGGACCCCTCTAGCATTGGTTATCCCCCCCAAAACCGCATCGGGGTTTATCCACTCCCGGAAGGCAGCGCCCCAACCGGCCATACAGCGGCGCGGACCTCGAGCCGCCGGCAGCTAACGTTCACGCAAAATGCCGGGCACACCTCGAAAAAAAGCGGTCCGCCGGAGAAAACACATCTATAATTTAAAATTTTCAGCCGTTAATTGCTGTTTTTTCAACTTTGCCTGGTTTCCTCCAATCGCTTATCTCATTATAACAAAAAAGTCCACAGGTACAATGTCTTTTTTTGTATCTGCACCCCCTTTTTTTGTTCTCCCGAATATATTTCCACAGGCCATCCCTTCCGACGCATGAAACACTATATCTCGAAATCCTTTCTATACCATTTATACCATTACATATAGGCCTTCCTATCTGTCAACAAATAATTTCAAAGAATTTTCTGATATAGTCGCTGCAGTTGAAAAAGTACAACATGCGCTTTTTCCTCCAGTGGGCCAATGGCCCACTGGAGCGTGCAATGCACGCCAGCGGCGTCTATGAAGTCCAAAGCAGGGCCGCATGAGCGGTCCCTGCGGCGATTTTCGCCGCAGGGTTCAAAAGGAGCGATTTGCTCCTTTTGAACCACTTTGACTACACAAGTGCCGGCACGTTTCCTGAAAGAGCTCAGCCCCTCTCCATCAGATGCAAAAAAGGCGCGGCTCCTGCGAACCGCGCCTTTTAAGTGGCGGAATTTACTCGTTGATCTCAATAACAACGCCGGAACCTACGGTGCGGCCGCCCTCACGGATAGCGAAACGCAGGCCCTTCTCAATGGCAATGGGAGTAATCAGCTCCACCTTCATGTCCACGTTGTCGCCGGGCATGCACATCTCAACGCCGTCAGGCAGAGTGATAACGCCGGTTACGTCGGTGGTACGGAAATAGAACTGGGGACGATAATTGTTGAAGAAGGGGGTATGCCGGCCGCCCTCGTCCTTGGACAGGACGTAGACCTGACCTACAAACTTGGTGTGGGGATGAATGGAGCCGGGCTTGCACAGAACCTGACCGCGCTCCACGTCGGTCTTGGCAACGCCGCGCAGCAGAGTGCCGATATTGTCGCCGGCCTCGGCATAGTCCAGGAGCTTGCGGAACATCTCAATACCGGTAACGACGGTCTTGCGCTTCTCCTCCTGGAGGCCGACAATCTCCACTTCCTCGTTCATCTTGATGACGCCGCGCTCCACACGACCGGTAGCAACGGTGCCGCGGCCGGTGATGGTGAACACGTCCTCAACGGGCATCAGGAAGGGCAGAGTGTCGTCACGGGGCGGAGTGGGGATATAGCTGTCAACAGCGTCCATGAGCTCCTTAATGCAAGCATACTCGGGGGCGTTGGGGTCGGTGGATTCGCTGACCAGGGCGTTCAGAGCGGAGCCCTTGATCACAGGGATGTCGTCGCCGGGGAACTCGTACTTGGAGAGCAGCTCGCGCACTTCCATCTCCACCAGCTCCAGCAGCTCGGGGTCGTCCAGCTGGTCACACTTGTTCAGGAATACCACGATTGCGGGCACACCCACCTGACGGGCCAGCAGAATGTGCTCACGGGTCTGCGCCATGGGGCCGTCGGAAGCGGCAATTACCAGGATGGTGCCGTCCATCTGAGCAGCGCCGGTGATCATGTTCTTGATATAGTCGGCGTGGCCCGGGCAGTCAACGTGGGCATAGTGGCGGGCCTCAGTCTCATACTCCACGTGAGCGGTGTTGATCGTGATGCCGCGGGCTTTCTCTTCGGGGGCCTTGTCGATGGAATCATAAGCCTCAAACTGGGCCTTGCCCTGATAGGACAGCCACTTGGTGATGGCGGCAGTCAGGGTGGTCTTGCCGTGGTCAACGTGGCCGATGGTGCCGATGTTGACATGGGGCTTGCTTCTCTCAAATTTTTGCTTGGCCATTGGGAAAATCCTCCTTAAACGGTTAAATAATTGTTGTGGGTCAGCCTGCCGCGTTTATCATGGTGCTATTTTACAACAAGTTGGAAGAAAAAGCAATCCTAAAAACGGGCCCGCAGGCATAATTTTTGAAAAATCTGCCTCACTTCATCGCCCGCGCGCTCATGCGCTGGTCGATGATCTTCTCCCGGATGCTCTTGGGAATCTCCAGGTAGCTGTGGGGCTCCATGGTGTACTGTCCGCGGCCCTGGGTGCGGGAGCGCAGGTCCGTGGCATAGCCGAACATCTCGCCCAGGGGCACCAGGGCGTCCACCTGGACGGCGCCGGAGCGGTTCTCCTGGCCCTGGATCTGTCCGCGGCGGCTGTTGAGGTCGCCGATGACGTTGCCCAGATACTCGTCAGGCACAATGACGCTGACCTTCATAATGGGCTCCATCAGGGTGGGGTCCGCCTTCTGGCAGGCCTCCTTGAAGGCCATGGAACCGGCGATCTTGAAGGCCATTTCCGAGGAGTCCACCTCGTGATAGCTTCCGTCGTACAGGGTGACCTTCACGTCCACCACCGGATAACCGGCCAGCACGCCGGAGAGCATGGCTCCCTGGATGCCGGCGTCCACGGCGGGGATATACTCCTTGGGCACCGCGCCGCCCACCACTTCGTTGACGAACTCGTAGCCCTTGCCGGACTCGTTGGGCTCCACCCGGATCTTGACGTGGCCGTACTGGCCCTTGCCGCCGGACTGGCGGGCGTACTTGGTGTCCTGCTGGACGTTCTTCTTGATGGTCTCCTTGTAGGCCACCTGGGGCGCGCCCACGTTGGCCTCCACCTTGTACTCGCGGAGCAGGCGGTCCACGATGATCTCCAGATGGAGCTCGCCCATGCCGGCGATGATGGTCTGACCAGTCTCCTCGTCAGTGTAAGTCTTGAAGGTGGGGTCCTCCTCAGCCAGCTTCATCAGGGCAATGCCCATCTTTTCCTGGCCGGCCTTGGTCTTGGGCTCAATGGCCACCCGGATGACAGGCTCGGGGAACTCCATAGACTCCAGAATGATGGGATGCTTCTCATCACAGAGGGTGTCGCCGGTGGTGGAGTTCTTCAGACCGATCACGGCGGCAATATCGCCGGAATATACGGTCTCGATATCCTCCCGGTGATTGGCGTGCATCTGAAGAATGCGGCCAATGCGCTCCTTCTGCTTTTTGGTGGAATTCAGCACTGTGGTGCCGGTATTCAGCACGCCGGAATAAACCCGGATGAAGGACAGGCGGCCCACAAAGGGGTCGGTAGCGATCTTAAATGCCAGCGCGGAGAAAGGCGCGCTGTCGTCGGCAGGGCGCTCATCCTCTTCCTCGCTGTCCGGGTCCACGCCCTTGATGGCGGGGATGTCCAGGGGGGAGGGCATGAAATCCACAATGGCATCCAGCAGCTTCTGCACACCCTTATTCTTGTAAGAGGTGCCGCAGGTGACGGGCACCAGCAGATTCTCAATGGTCCCTTTACGGATAGCCCGGCGGATCATGTCTTCGGGAATGGGCTTCTCCTCCAGGGCCAGCTCCATAATCTCATCGTCGATATCCGCCACCGCGTCAATGAGCTTAGTGCGGTACTCCTGGGCAAGCTCCAGCATGTCGGCGGGGATCTCCTCCACCCGCATGTCCTTGCCCATCTCGTCGTAGTAGATATCGGCGTCCATCTCCACCAGGTCGATGATCCCCTTGAAGGTCTCCTCTTTGCCAATGGGCAGCTGGATGGGCACTGCGTTGCACTTAAGCCGCTCGTGGATCATATCCAGCACATGATAAAAATCCGCGCCCATAATATCCATCTTATTGACATAAATCATGCGCGGGACCTTGTAGTGGTCAGCCTGACGCCAGACAGTCTCAGACTGAGGCTCCACGCCGCCCTTGGCGCACATGACGGTAACAGAGCCGTCCAGCACCCGCAGGGAGCGCTCCACCTCTACAGTGAAATCCACGTGGCCCGGCGTGTCAATGATATTGATGCGGGTCTGGGGGAACTGCTCCTTGGTGCCCTTCCAATAGCAGGTGGTGGCGGCAGAAGTGATGGTAATGCCGCGCTCCTGCTCCTGGGCCATCCAGTCCATGGTAGCGGTGCCCTCGTGGGTCTCACCGATTTTATAGTTGACGCCGGTGTAATAGAGGATCCGCTCGGTGGTGGTGGTCTTGCCGGCATCAATGTGCGCCATGATGCCGATGTTTCTGGTGTTCTCTAAGGTTACTTTCCTAGGCATACTCTAATAACTCCTAACTCCTTACCAGCGGTAGTGCGCGAAAGCCTTGTTGGAATCGGCCATCTTATGGGTATCTTCGCGCTTTTTGACCGCGGAGCCCAGGTTGTTGCTGGCGTCCATAATCTCGCCGGCCAGACGCTCCTTCATGGTCTTCTCGCTGCGGTTGCGGGAGTAGTTGGTCAGCCAGCGCAGCCCCAGGGTCTGCCGACGCTCCGGCCGGACCTCAATAGGCACCTGATAGGTGGCTCCGCCTACACGACGGGCCTTGACCTCCAGAGACGGCATAATATTTTCCAGAGCAGTGGTGAATACATCCAGGGGGTCCTTTCCGGATTTTTCCTTGATAATGTCGAAAGCACCGTAGACCACCTTCTGGGCCACGCCCTTTTTACCGTCCAGCATAATGCTGTTGACCAGCTTGGTGACAAGGACGGAGTTATACAGCGGATCGGGCAAAATCTCCCGCTTGGGTACGTTTCCTCTTCTGGGCACTTTGCTTCCCTCCTTCATAGTATGATTTCATAGGTACTCGAACGGCGCAAACCGCCCGTGTAAGACAAGTGCCTGCTTGTCCAGTGCCCTGCCGGAAACGCCCCCGTTTTATAGGTAAGCGCTTTCCGCAAGGACAACTGCCTTGCGCTCTTCAGCGCGGAATTGCTTTCATCTGTTTCCGCTTCCAGTGTACCGGCTCTGCCGGTCCTTGGACCTTCATTCAACGGGTCCGTCCCGTATTCTTCCGAAAAACGGCGCTGGAAGCGCTCCCGTCTGCTAAATACAGGTTACTTCTTGCCGGCCTTGGGCCGCTTGGCACCGTATTTGGAGCGGGCCTGCATACGGCCGGAGACGCCCTGGGTATCCAGAGTGCCGCGGATGATGTGGTAGCGCACGCCGGGCAGATCCTTGACACGGCCGCCGCGGATCATGACCACAGAGTGCTCCTGAAGGTTGTGGCCCACACCGGGAATATAAGCCGTCACCTCGTACCCATTGGTCAAACGCACACGGGCGATCTTACGCAGGGCGGAGTTGGGCTTCTTCGGGGTGGAGGTACGAACAGCGGTGCACACGCCTCTCTTCTGAGGAGAAGGCAGGTCGGTCTCGCGGTTCTTCAGGGTGTTCAGGCCCTTCTGCATGGCAGGAGAGGTGGACTTGTAGGTCACGGCCTGGCGTCCTTTCCGGACGAGCTGATTAAACGTAGGCATGGTGTTCCTCCTTTCTTTGGTTTCTAAATAATATATTTTAACGGATTGGCAGGAAATTATTCCTTCCGCCCGCTAAAATCAAGCAAAAACCGCGGCGGCGGCAGAACCCACCGCAATGCCGCAGGCGGCCCCCAGCTCCTTCATAGTGGGGACCTGCTCCACCGGGATGCCGCGCTCGCCGCACAGCGCCTCAATCGGCCTGGTAACACGGGTATCGGCGTCCTGCGCCAAAAAAACCCGCCGGACATTTCCCTCCAGAATGGCCCTGCGGGTCTGCTTAACCCCCGCCACCCTGGACTTCTCTTTAAGCTCCTCCAGCATCCGGCACGCCTCCTGACCGCTTGTCGTCTCAGAAAAAGCGGCCTTCAGACCGCAAATTTTCCCAATTGCAGGCACACCTGCGCGATTTTGAATTATACCATGGGGAACCATTGAAGTCAAGCAATACTTTTCCCTGCCGTTTTCCCTGCCGTTCCCTTTATTTTTCCTTTCTGTCTTCCTAAAAATGCGCTTTGTCAGTTTTGCCGTTTATCCCAAACATAATTGCCCAGCTTTCGGATATACCTCACAAACCCCGCGCCTCCATGCGCTTCCCGCGGCGCCTTTGGAGGCGCCGTCCTGCGGCGCAGGCATCTTCCGTGCTGAAGAAACCGGCAAAGCGCTTTCTGGTACTCTTGTCTTTTTCCTAGCAATGTGGTACAATATTCTCTGCACTAAAAATCCGTATAAAAACCTGTACAAAAGGAGCAGACGGTTTATGTTGGAAATTAAAGGCCTCAGCTACCAAGTAGAGGGGGCGTCCGGCCAGGGGCTGGACATACTCGACCAGGTGTCCCTCACCATAGGGGACAATAAGCTGGCCGTCATTACCGGTCCCAACGGCGGAGGCAAAACCACCCTGGCCAAGGCAATCATGGGGCTGGTGCAGCCTACGGGAGGCAGCATTCTCTGGAACGGCGCCGATATCACGCACATGGACATCACCGAACGGGCCCGCCTGGGGGTCAGCTACGGCTTTCAGCAGCCCCCCCGATTCAAAGGTCTGCGGGTGCGGGACCTGCTGGCTCTGGCTGCGGGGAGCGAATCCCTCACCCGGGAGGAGGGCTGCCAGTACCTGACAAAGGTCGGCCTGTGCGCCCATGACTATATCGACCGGGAGGTGGACGCCAGTCTCTCCGGCGGTGAGGTAAAGCGCATTGAAATCGCCACCATCCTGGCCAGAAAATCCGGCCTCATGATCTTTGACGAGCCGGAGGCCGGCATTGACCTGTGGTCCTTCGCCAAGCTCACCGAGACCTTCCAGGCCATCCACCGGCGGCGGGAGGCCACTCTTCTGATTATTTCTCATCAGGAGCGCATCATCGGCCTGGCTGACGAAATCGTCATGATCAGCGAGGGCAAAGTCACCCGGCACGGCCCCCGCGAGGAAATTTTTCCGCAGATTCTGGCCAATACCAAGACCGGGTGCAGCTATTTGACAGAGGAGGACCAGTGAGCATGGATCAAACGGAATGGAAGCTGTTAAAGGAGATTGCAGAGCTGGAAAAGACCCCTCAAGGGGCCTACAACATCCGCCGCAACGGGGAGCTGGATTCCCGCGGCAACACCGCCAATATTGAGATTACCACCAAAACTGAGCCGGGCAAATCGGGCATTGACATCCGGATTGCCCCCGGCACCGTCCATGAGTCGGTGCATATCCCTGTCATCATCAGTCAGACCGGGCTCTCTGAACTGGTCTACAATGATTTTTTCATCGGTGAGGGGTGCGACGTGGACATCATCGCCGGGTGCGGCATTCACAATACCGGCTGTGAGACCAGCCAGCACGATGGCGTGCACACCTTTTATGTGGGCAGAAACGCCAAGGTCCGCTATGTGGAGCGTCACTACGGCGAGGGGCCCGGCACCGGCAAGCGCATTATGAACCCCCAAACCGTAGTCTACCTGGAGGAGGGGGCCTCCATCACTATGGAGACCACCCAGATCCGCGGTGTGGATTCCACCAGGCGGGACACCAAAATTGTAGCGGGCCCCGGCGCGGAGGCTATTATCACCGAAAAGCTCCTGACTCATGGAGATCAGACCGCCGAGAGCAATATGGAGATTATTCTGGACGGGGCGGACGCTACCGGACGCGTGATCTCCCGCTCCGTAGCTCAGGACGGCTCCCGGCAGGTATTTTACCCCAAAATGACAGGCAACGCCCGGTGCTTCGGCCATGTGCAGTGCGATTCCATTATCATGGGAGAGGCCCGCATCTCCTCCATACCCGCCATTGTCGCCAACAGTGTGGATGCTCAGCTGGTTCACGAGGCGGCCATCGGACGCATCGCGGGCGACCAGATTCTCAAACTTATGACGCTCGGGCTCACCGAGCAGGAAGCAGAGGAGAAAATTCTTGACGGATTCTTACAGTAAATGCTCCCGGGAGCAGGAACAGTACTTTGCCAGCCTGATTGAGCGGATTAATCAGGCGGACGGCTACACCAAAATCAGCCACATCACCCTTACCCATGTGTCCCTAGGCTGTGCAGAGGGGGAGCTGGAAACCGCTCCCGATGTGCTCAATCCCCTGGGCATCGTCCACGGGGGATGTCTGGCTGCTCTGGCGGATACCGTCACCGGCGCGGCCGCCCACTCCATCGGGCAGCTGTGTGTAACGCTGAACTGCTCCATGAACTATTTGAAGCCCGCCAAGGGCGGAAAAATCTTTTGCAGAGCCAGAGTACAGAAGTCCGGCCGCACCATTCAGGTATGCGAGGCCGTTCTCACCGACAACCGGGGCGATACGGTCGCAACCGGCGTCTTTACCTTCTACGCCATAAAAAGCGCTGAATAGCCCCGTTTCCGGCTCTGTAAACCGTGGAGGTTGTACCCATGAAAAAACGGCTCTATTCCCTGTTCGCGCTTCTGCTGGCCCTTCTGCTGGCCGCCTGCGGCGCCACGGGGTCTGTCTCCCGGAATCCGGCGCAGATCGCTTCTTCCCCCTCTCCGGAACAGGTCTCTCCTTCCCCAGCTCCAACGCCTGCCCCGACGCCCACTCCCACGGAGACCCCGCCCGCGCCGGAACCGGAGCCCTCTCCGGAAGCTCTTCCCGACCTGCCCGAAGACGGCTCCTACACCTCCAAAGAGGACGTGGCTCTCTACCTGTATCTCTACGGCCATCTGCCTGACAATTTTATCACCAAGCGGGAAGCAGAGAAGCTGGGCTGGTCCGGCGGCTCCCTGGAGCCCTACGCGCCGGGCATGTGCATCGGTGGAAACCGGTTTGGAAACTATGAAGGACTTCTTCCCGAGGCGGAAGGTCGTACCTATACCGAGTGTGACATTGACACCTTGGGGGCCTCCAAGCGCGGGGCCAAGCGGATTGTTTTCTCCAACGACGGACTGATCTACTATACAGGAGACCACTACGCCTCCTTTGAGCTGCTGTACGGGGAGGAAAACCCATGACCTGTGTTCATCTGGATGGGCGGGAAATTTTTACCTGCGGCGGGCTCCACGATGCCCTTGTCCGGGCGCTTCCTCTGCCGGAGTGGTACGGACGCAACTTGGACGCTCTGTTGGACTGCCTCACCGATCTGCCCGGTGAGCTCTCCCTGCATCTCTCCGGTATTGAGGTTCTCGAAGAGCGCCTGGGCTCTTATGCCTCCGTCTTTCTGCGGGTCCTCCGCCAGGCGGAGGAGGATAACTCCCGATTTCATTTATTTATGGAGCCGCCCGCATCCGGCCAATAAAACAGACTGAAGGGCCCTGTCCAAAATGGACAGGGCCCTTCAGTCTGTCGAAAAACCTCTTCCACGGGAAAGCCTCGCAGAGTTTTGCCACCCAAAGGTGGCAAAATAAAGTCAAAATCGGTCATTTTCGGGGACATGCGCCTCGAAAATGACACATCTCGGCCTGCAAGTGTGCCCAAAGGGTGCGCGCAGCAGGCCGTATCCCCTTTGTCGAAAAAGGCCTCCGGCCTTTTTCGACAGGCACAAGGGCCCTGTCCAAAATGGACAGGGCCCTTGTGTTTTTCTCAAATCTTTATTTGCCCCGATTGAAAATCTTAAAGATATCGTCAAAGGGGTCCTCCTCGGCGGGAGCGGCCGTTCCCGTGCCCTTCTGCTCCTTGCGCTCGCCAGCCTTCTTCTCCCCGGCGGCGGTAAAGGGTTTGCTGGGCATTCCGTCCTCCCCCTCCTCAAACCCAGTGGCGATGACGGTCACACAGATCTCGTCCTCCAGCGTCTCGTCGAAGATAGAACCAAAGATGATGTTTGCGTCCGGATGGACGGCCTCCTGAACCATGTTGGCCGCCGTGTCCACCTCTTCCATGCCAAAGTCCAAGGGACAGGTGATGTTGACCAGTACGCCCTTGGCGCCATTGATGGAGGTCTCCAGCAGGGGGCTGGAGATGGCCAGCTTCGCAGCCTCTTCCGCCTTGTCCTTGCCCGCAGCCCGGCCCACGCCCATATGGGCCATGCCCGCGTTTTTCATGACGGCAGTCACATCGGCAAAGTCCACGTTGATAAAGCCCGTATTCTTGATGAGGTCGGAAATAGACTGCACCGCCTGACGGAGCACATCGTCGGCAATTTCAAAGGCGTTGGCAAAGGTAATCTTCTGGTCGGTGGCGTACTTCAGCCGCTCGTTGGGGATGATAACCAGGCTGTCCACTCGTGAACGCAGCTCCTCAATCCCCTTTTCCGCCTGAAGCATCCGGCGGCGGCCCTCAAAGCCAAAGGGCTTTGTCACCACGCCTACGGTCAGCACCCCCATCTCCTTGGCGATATCCGCTACAATGGGGGCCGCGCCTGTACCGGTGCCGCCGCCCATGCCCGCGGTGATAAAGACCATATCCGTGTTTTCCAGAATCTTTGAAATGGCGCTGCGGCTCTCCTCAGCGGACTTGCGGCCCACCTCCGGGTCGCTGCCCGCCCCCTGGCCTCCGGTGAGCTTTTCTCCAATCTGAATTTTCACCGTCGCGCTGGAGACGGCCAGTGCCTGCTTATCCGTATTGACAACGATGAAGTCCACGCCCTTGGTCCCGGTCTTCACCATCCGGTTTACCACGTTATTTCCGCCCCCGCCGACACCGATCACCTTAATGGTAACGACACTGTCCGGCCCGGTGTCCAGTCCAATCGCCATAACTGCTCCTCCTATGTAAACGATTCGTTGTTTCCTCTCTCTATTTTGCGGGGGAAGACGGTTATTCGGCATCCTCCGGCCCGTTGTCCACAACTTGTTTTATTTTATCTCTCTTTTGTCCCCAGGTCAATAGTTCTCTGCGGATTTCTGCAAAGTTTTGGAACATCCGTGTTCCAAATACCACCACACAGGCCATATAAAGGGGAATTCCCAGCTTCTGTCCCAGCCAGGTCAGAAAGGCGGCAATTACTGCGTTTCCAATGGTTCCGGAGAGAAAAACACCCAGTTCAAACTCCCCTTTAACCCTTGCGCGGAAGCCCCCAAGGGCGGAATCCAGCGCCGCCAGCAAGCCGGAGGCCATATACAGTGCGTACTGGCTGGGGACGGTCCAAGGCGCCAGCAGCCCCGCCGCCAGTCCTACTAAAAGTCCAATCAGCTCCAGCATTACCCCGCCTCCTCTCTGCCGTTTTCGGCCGGCCGGGCATAGCGGTATTCCATAACCCCGGCATATTTGGGTATGTACAGCAGGTCGTTGGCCGTCACCTGTACCGTAATCCCCCACTGGCCCAGAATATCTGCCACACCACTGCGCATGGTCATCGCGTTATAGAGGGTCTCCGGGTCTCCGATGGCCATGACCACATAGGGGGCGGCGTAGCGTCTGCCGTTGACCGTAACCACTGCCCCGGCACAGCGGATTTCGCTGGTGGCCAGAATGCGCTCCCCATTGATGGAAATGGCTTCCGCCCCGGCGGAACGCAGCTCATTGACCACTGAGAGGATGTCGTTGTCATGGATCAGATAGCCTGCCTCATCCCCGGTGGTGTTGGCGGCGGCAGAATCCGTCATAACAACCGTCACGCCCGGACCCTCCAGGTCCGTCAGCCCCGCGGAGATACTCAGCAGCTCCAGTTCCGCCATCAGCGCATGGCTCTCTTCGCCGCCGGACGCCGCCGCCTCCCGATAGGCTGTCAGCTCCTGCTGCAGCTGGGCCGTCTGCTCCTCCAAGGTCTCACAGCGGTCCAGCGCCTCATTATAAAGCTCCTGCAGCGTCTCCAGCCGGGCCGCGCTGGTGGCATCGGCCGCAGTGCTGAGCTTCACGCTGCGCAGCTGGGCCGACAGCAGAAAGCCCACCACCGCGCATACCGCCATTACCGCGAACTGACCGCGTTTGCGTCCTTTTGCCTTCATCCGTCCTCACCCTGTTCCGGTGTGCTTGCGGGCTCCGCCTCTCCGCTTTCCGGCGTTCCATCGCCGGGGAGCCAGCGTTTGGGCTGGAGATTTCCCTGCCGCTCGCTGATGCTCAGGTCCAGCGTACCCGTCCGGGGAAGCCCCCGCTCATCCATGGTCTCCAGCGCCAGCTTGAGCTGATAGGTCAGCGCCGTAAAATCCCCGTTCATGGGCATCACCACCGTCAGCTCCGCCCCGTAGCCAAAGCGGAGCTTGGTGGCGGAGCTCACGTCAATAAAGCTGGTGAGGCTCCCGGTCATCCCCCGGGCCCGAATTGCCGCCAGAAAGCTCTGGAGGTTCTCCAGCCTGTCCGCCTGCTCCTCCTCCGTTTTCAGCTTGCTGCCTACCGCCGGCTCCAGCACATCCAGGCCCAACACCTCCGCCCGGCCCTCCGGCAGAGCGCCGCTCCCCTGCTCCAGGACCTTGCAGCGGCTGTCCAGCAGCCAGTAACTCCCGCCGGAGCGGAGCCCCGCCATAATGCTGCTCTCCCGGATATCGATGACCAGCGTATCCGGCGGGCGGCGGCTGATGGCGATTTCGTCGATATAGGGCAGCTGGCTCAGCAGCTGATTGACAATCCGATTCTTGTTCAGCCCGTAGAGATTATCTCCCCGCTGCACTCCCGCCGCCTGAATAATCTCCGCCTCGCTGTAGCGGCTTACCCCTGTAACTATCACCTGGTCCACCCGGAAAAATACCAGACAGCCCAGCAGCAGGGCGGTAAAAATCAACAGCACGGACAGCAGCTTATAGAGGAAGCCAAAACGTCCTCTGTTCCGCCGCCTCGTGTGTCTGTTCCTTCTCGCCGCCATACCCGCCGTACTCCTATCTCTGTGTTTTCCTGACCTTGCCGCCGAATCCGCAAAGAATCAGCCGGATTGCTCTTATCCCGCGGCAGGCCGCCGCAGATATAGCCTCGATCCATCGTTTATTCACTATACCATAAAGACTTCAAGAAATCGTTAAGGTTTCCTTACAAATTCACCGCGGTTCACGCAGTGCGGCGGATGCTGGCTCCCAGGCCGGACAGGTCGCTCTCCAAATCCTGATAGCCCCGGTCTATGTGGTGCAGGCCGGAAATGCGGCTGGTTCCCTCCGCACCCAGCGCCGCCACCACCAGAGCGGCCCCGCCCCGCAGGTCGGCGGCCTGAACCTGGGCCCCGTGGAGCTGCGGCACGCCGTAGACCACCGCCACCCGGCCCTCCACCCGGATATCCGCGCCCATACGGGCCAGCTCGTCCACATGGCGGTATCGGCTTTCAAAGATATTTTCCACAAATACGGTGCATCCGCTGCCTTTGGCCAGCGCCGCCATCAGCGGCGCCTGGGCGTCGGTGGGAAAACCGGGATAGGGCGCCGTACGCACTGGGCGCACACCCCGCAGGGGCGCACTCCGCAGAAAAACCCGGTCCGGTCCGCTCTTCACGGCGCAGCCCGCCTCGCTGAGCACCGCTGTGACGGTAGACAGGTGGCGATAGTCCACTCCCGTAACTTCCACCTGTCCGCCCGCCGCTGCCGCGGCAGCCAGATATGTAGCGGCCACAATCCGGTCGCCCATAACGGTATGTTCCCCGCCGTGGAGCTTTTGTCCGCCCCGAATCACCACCACCGAGCTCCCCGCCCCCCGCACATCCGCACCCAGCTGGCGCAGGAAGGTCTGGAAGTCCACAATCTCCGGCTCCCGGGCAGCGTTGGTGATGGTGGTGGTGCCGCTGGCGGCAACGGCGGCCAGCATGATGTTCTCCGTGGCCCCCACGCTGGGGATGGACAGCACAATGTCCGTCCCGGTCAGCGGGCCGGTGCACCGCAGCCTGCCCCCGGTCTCGTCAACCGCCGCGCCCATGGCCCGGATTGCCGCCAGATGCAGGTCAATGGGCCTGGGTCCCAGCTCGCACCCGCCGGGGGCGCACAGGTCCGCCCGGCCCATGCGCCCCAGCACCGCCCCCAGAAAGATCACCGAGGAGCGCATCTCCCGCATCAGGACGTCGGGCACATCCCAGCCGGTGGGCGCGCCGGCGTCCACCACCACCGTGTCCCCCTGCCGTTCCGCCCGGCACCCCAGATGCCGGAGGATATCCAGGGACGCGGTTACGTCCGACAGGTCCGGGCAGTTGCGCACCACGCACTCCTCCGGGGAGAGCAGGCAGGCCGCCAGGATAGGCAGCACACTGTTTTTCGCCCCATGCACCCGCACGGAGCCCTCCAGAGGGCGTCCGCCCTCCACGATATAAGCACTCATAGGGTCCATCCTCCGCAATGATTGGTTTCAGGCTATCCTATGCGGAGGGAACCCGGATGGTTAAGAAGCTGTATTTTATAATCGGAGCATGCCGGACAGCAGGATTTTTCTCTCCGGATGGGGAAATTTTTCGCGACAATCCTGACGGATTGTTAAGAAAATTGACGCGGTATGGCGGGAAAAGGACCGACCGCCTTATGTGCTGCTCTTCATCAGTCCCCGTAGAACTCCGTAAATCTGTTCCGCCGCGTCGGGCACGGCCATCTCCCGCAGGGCGCGGCTCATGTTCTCCCGGCGCGCCTCATCCTTCAACAGACTGTCGATAAGCTCATAAAGCCGCTCTCCGGAGGTCTCCTCCTCAGGCAGCAGCACCGCTCCACCGGCGTTGGCCAGCACCTGGGCATTCTTGGTCTGATGGTCCGCCACCACATTGGGAGAGGGCACCAGCACCGCAGGCCGGGCTATGGCCGCAATTTCCGCGATGGTGGAGGCCCCTGCCCGGCACAGGACCAGGTCCGCCGCCGCCATCACCAGGGGCATGTCGTAGATATACTCCCGCACGTCCAGCTCCGGGCAGGCGGACAGGTCCACCCCCTTGGCCTTCAGCCCCTCCAGAACGCTCTGGTAATCCCGCCCCGCCCCGTGGATGTGGCGGAAGGGCGCGCTGTTGGCATACTCCAGGGCAATGCACTCCACCATCTCAGCGTTCATGACCTCCGCCCCCAGGGAGCCCCACACCGACAGCACCAGGGGCTTCCCTCCGTCAAGCCCCAGCCTGGCCCGGGCCTCTCTGCGGTTGCAGCGGAAGAAGTCTCCCCGCACCGGTGTGCCCGTAACCACCACCTTGGAGGGGTCCTCATAATGGGCCCGGCTCTCCTCAAAGCCCACCATCACTCTGTCCACCACTTTGGACAGCGCCTTCGTAGTCAGGCCGGGCACCGCGTTGGACTCATGGACGGCGGTGGGAATACCCCGGGCGGCGGCGGCCCGGACCACCGGATAGGAGGCGTATCCCCCGGTCCCCACCACCAGGTCCGGCCGAAAGCGGTCCAAAATCTCATTGGCTTGCTTTTTCGAGCGCCCCATATTCACCAGCGTCCTGAAGTTGTGCCCCAGGGCGGCGGGACTCAGGGACCGCCGGAAATTGGTGATGGTCACGGTCTCAATCGGATAGCCCTCCTTGGGCACCAGCCGGGTCTCCATGCCCCCGTCTGCCCCCGCAAAGAGCACCTGACAGCCCGGCTCCCGCTCCTGGAACAGCCGGGCCAGGGCCACCGCCGGGTTGATATGTCCGGCGGTCCCGCCGCAGGTAAAGAGGATATTCATACGCTCACACTCCAAACAGTCTCCATTCTACCCCTGCTTGGCCGCAGGGATCTGCCGGGATACCGCCAAAACAATGCCCATTTCCACCAGCTGAATCATCAGAGCTGTGCCGCCATAGCTGAAGAAGGGCAGAGAGATTCCGGTGGTGGGCAGCAGATTTGTGACAACGGAAATGTTCAAAAACACCTGCACCGCCAGAAGGGTCGTAATCCCCACCACCACCAGCGCGCCAAACCGGTCCCTGGCCTGAATCGCAATCCAATATCCCCGAATAATCAGCAGGACAAACAGGAACAGCACCACGCAGGCTCCCACCAGCCCCAGCTCCTCGCAGACAATGGCAAAAATAAAGTCGTTCTCCGGCTCGGGAAGGTAGAGGAATTTCTGACGGCTCTTGCCAAGCCCCAGCCCCAGCAGTCCGCCGGAGCCGATAGCGTACAGAGACTGGATAATCTGATAGCCGCCGTCCCTGGGGTAGGCCCAGGGGTCCCGCCACACCAAAATACGGGTGGACTGATAGCCGCTCATCATCACGACAATCAGGATGCCCAGCAGTCCGCCGCCCGCAGCGAACCAGCCCAGGTGGATGCCCGCGGCAAAAAGCACCGCCGCCGCGCCCGCCAGAATCAGCAGCGTACCCGACATGTGGGGTTCCCGCATCATCAGCAGGACGATCACGCCCAGTATGGCCACATAGGGCACCAATTCCAGAAAACCGATCCGGTCCAGAAAGGCCACGGGACCGCTCCAGAGGGAGCGGGGACTCAGGCGGTGGGGCTTCTCCTGGTTGCGCTTGGACAGCCGGGCGGAAAAATAGAGGATAACCCCCAGCTTCGCCACTTCTGACGGCTGGAACGCGGGTATGGGTCCCACCGACCGAAGCCACCGGCGCACCCCGTCGCTGCGCACCGTATGGAAGCCGGGAATCAGCACCAGCACCAGCAGGAGAACGGCGGCCCCCAGGACAAACACCGACGCCCAGCGCCAGTTTTCATAGTTGAACCGGGACACCACCCACATGGCCAGCAGGCCCAGGGCCGCAAACACCAGCTGCCGGATAAAATAGTAGGCGGGATTGTTGCGGGCCGTATAATCGTCATAATAGGCGGTGGCATAGGAGGCGGAAAAAACCATCACCACGCCGATGCCGGTGAGCAGCACCACCAGCATCAGAAAGGGAAGGTCCACCGGCCCCCGGGCCAACTGCTCCTCCATGGTCAGGTCACGCTTGAGCTTTTTAGGCATCAATCCACCTCCTTAATCTCCCGCCGGAGAACAGCCGCCTTAGAGCCTGTTTAAGAACCTGTATTCATAACCGGGGAATGCTGGATATATTTCGAGCATGTTTGACGCCGCAGGGCGGAAAAAGACCAGTTCAGACGGTGTGCCTGGAGATTTTATAGTCGATGCGGTTGAGAAGTGGTAAAAAGGAGGCGAGAGAAAACGGGGCGTGGCAAGGCGGAGGGCGCGGGCGGGCTGACGCCTGCCAAGGACGACAACGCCGTCCACGCCCCGTTTTCCCCGCCGAACTTTACCGATTCTCAGCCGCTTCGACTATAAACAGGCCCTTATACAGGGCAGCGGTTCATCACACCCCAGAAGGACAGCGCACACATAAGAGCCGTAATTCCCGTAAAGACGCAGAACAGCTTGATTTCACTCCACCCGCCCATTTCCAGATGGTGATGCAGGGGGGCCATGCGGAAAATCCGCCTGCCGTGGGTGAGTTTGAAATATCCCACCTGTATAATGTCGGACATGGTCTCCGCGATATATATGACCCCAACTGTAATTAAAATCAGGGGCATATCCAGGGCGAAGGCCATTCCGCACACCGCCCCGCCCAGAAACAGGGAGCCCGTATCCCCCATAAAGACCTTGGCCGGGTGAAAATTGTACAGCAAAAAGCCCAGCAGTCCTCCAAACAGGGCGCCGGAGAACACCCCCAGTTCAAAATGCCCCCACAGGACAGCCGCCGCCGTAAAAAACAGGGTCACAGGCATGGTAACTCCGGCGGCCAGGCCGTCAATGCCGTCGGTGATGTTCACTGCATTTACCGCGCCCACCATCACAAAGGCGGCAAAAACCATGTACAGCGGCCAGGGAATGAACACCGTCCGGTTAAAAAAGGGCACATACAGCACATTGGACAGATAGTGGTGGCTGCGCATCAGCACGGTGAAGAGAATCGCCGCCGCCAGCTGCAAAAGGAATTTCTGAGGGGCTGTCAGGCCGGTATTATCGTGTTTCCTCACTTTAAAGTAGTCGTCTATGAACCCGATCACCCCGAATACCAGGGAAAACAGGAGGACAAACATCCCGCCGAAGCGCCCTGCCGAGAAATCCTCCCAGCCCCAAAGGAACACCGCCGCGGCTGTCCCCGCTATGAAGATCAGCCCTCCCATGGTGGGCGTACCCTGCTTGGACATGTGCCACTTGGGACCAATGTCCTTAATAGACTGTCCCGCTTTCAGGCGGTGCAGCGCCGGTATGAGCACCTTGCCTCCCAGAGCGGCCACCGCAAACGCCGTCAAACAGCTGATGACGATCCTTACCATATCTTTTGCACCCTTCCAAACCCTTCCGGTCCTTTTTTCACACCCGCCTATGATACCACAACCGATCGGCCGCTTCCACTCGAAATAGTACCAAAATTCCCCCTAAATTTCCAGTTGCAATGAACGAGCTGGGAAAAATCAGGCTGCTGGCCGCCTATCCCGCATCCCGGCGCGGCTCCTCCCGGCGGTCCCTGGCGGTAAAATACGCCGCCACTTCCTCCCGCTCATCCAGATGGAGCCGGACGCCGTTCACCTCCTGATAGGTCTCATGCCCCTTGCCGGCCAGCACCACCGTGTCCCCCGGCCGGGCCCGGGAGAGGATATACCGGATTGCCCTGCGTCGGTCCGGTTCCACCGCGTAAGCGCTCCCCTCCCCTATTCCGGCCAAAATCTCCGCGATGATGGCCTCCGGCGGCTCGGTCCGGGGATTATCGGACGTAACCACTACAAAATCCGCCAGCGCCGCCGCCACGGACCCCATCTGCGGCCGTTTGCTCCGGTCCCGGTCCCCCCCGCACCCGAACAGGCACAGCAGGCGCCCCTCTGTAAAATCCCGGACTGTGGTCAAAATGTTCTCCAGCGCATCAGGGGAGTGGGCGTAGTCAATAATCACCGTGAACTCCGCCGGAACGGGCACTACCTCAATACGCCCCTTGACCCCTTTGGCCTCCGCCAGCGCCGCCGCCACCTCTCCCAGCGGCAGCCCCAGCGCCATTCCGCAGGCCAGCACACCCAAAGCGTTATAGATGGTAAAGCCGCCGGGTATGGGCAGGCGCACCCGGGCAATCTGTCCACGGGCCACCGCCTCGAACTCTACCCGCTCCGGAAAAAGCCGCAGGTTCTTGGCGGTCAGGTCCGCCCTGTCCTTATTCTCTGAGTAAGTGAGCTGGGGACAGGAGACTGTCCTGGAAAAGTAGCGTCCCGCTCCGTCGTCCAAGTTGAGTACCGCCGTGCCGCACTGCCGGAACAGCAGTCCCTTGGCGTCCCGGTAGGCCCTCATCGTCCCGTGAAAATCCAGGTGGTCCTGGGTCAGATTGGTAAAGATCCCCGCCCGAAATGGGATGCCGTCCAGCCGGTGGAGCACCAGTGCGTGAGACGAAGCTTCCATCACCACATGGGTGCACCCGGCCTCCGCCATCTCCCGCAGGAGCTTTTGAACCTCCCAGGACTCGGGGGTAGTCCGGTGGGCGGGCAGGCACTCCTCCCCGATCATATTCTGATTGGTGCCGATCAGCCCCACCTTTGTGTGAAGCATATGCTCCAGCACCGATTTCAGCAGATAAGTGGTGGTGGTCTTTCCGTTGGTGCCTGTGACGGCCAGCAGGCACATCTCCCGGGCCGGATGTCCAAACCAGTTGGCGGATACGGCGGCCAGCGCCGCCCGGCTGTCGGGCACGGCCAGCCAGGGTCCCTCCCCCTCCGGCAGGCGCTCACACAGCACAGCCGCGGCCCCCTGCTCCAGCGCCTGGCGAATATACCGGTGCCCGTCGGTCTTGTATCCCGGCAGCGCTACAAACAGACAGCCAGGCTCCATGGTGCGGGTGTCATAGCTGATTCCTGAAATTTCCACATCAGGGATGGTTCTCCCCGTACAGGCCACACCGTCCAACAGTTTTTCAAGCCGCATGCCTTCACCCCACTTGTCAAAAGTGCGCAGTCCCGCGAGACTCACGCCTGTTCCGGCGGGAACGTCAGAATCCCCAGCCCGCGCCGCCGCCGGTGTTGTCAATAAAGTCCACCTCCACTACGGTTCCCCTGGGCACCTGGGAACCGGCGGCAATCCCCTGGCTCAGGGCCACGGTGTTGGAATTGTACTCCTCCGCGCCTGCGGCCCGCATGTACAACCCCACGTTTTCCAGGGCCTGACGCGCTCCCGCGGCGGTCTTGCCCGCCACGTCGGGCACCTCCACCAGCTCGGTGGGCAGCTCCTGCCCCATGTAAAGCACCACCTGGCTCCCGCCGGGAATGGAGGCCCCCGCGGTGGGAATCTGCCCGGTGACGGTGTCCCCGTCGCCCACGGTGCGCACAGTCAGGTTGGCGTCCGTAATCCGCTTTGTACCTAAAGCCAGGTCCAGCCCCACCGCGTTGGGCACCAGCACACTGGCCTGGGCGGTATAGCTCTTCTCCACGCCCAGCTCCTCCAGAATATCCTCCAGCAGCTCTCCCGCCATCCGCGCGGCCATAATGCCGCCGCTGATATACCATTGCCCGGCGGTGTAGTTGCTGTTGGGCGACTCGGGCTTGGGATTGTCGTAGGCCAGCAGCACAATCACCTGGGGGTCGTCTGCCGGGGCGAAGCCCACAAAGGAGACAATCGTGTGGTCCTTTTCCCCCGTTTGAGACGAACCTGTCTTGCCGCCGATGCGGTAGCCCGCAACCCGGGCGTTCTTGCCGGTGCCGCCGTCCACCACACCTTCCAGAATGGTGCGGCAGCGCTCACTGGTCTGCTCACTGATCACCTGCCGGACCTCGGTGGGCTCCACGTGCTTGACCACGCTGCCGTCGGGGGCAATGATGTCAGAGACCACATAGGGCTGCATCAGGTGTCCCCCGTTGACCACGGCGGCCACACCGGTGAGCAGCTGAATGGGGGTGATTTTGAAGCGCTGGCCAAAGGAGGCCACAGCCAGGTCTACATTGCTGAACTTATCCCGGCTCCACATGATGCCCGCGCTCACCGGGTTGACTTTGGATTCCCCCTGAAGATCAATTCCCGTGGGGCTCAGCATGCCGAAGTTCTCCAGATAATCATAAAATTTCTGGGCTCCCAGCCGTTGGCCAATGGCGATAAAGGCCGGATTGCAGGAGTTGGCCACCGCCTTGGCCAAATCCTGGTCCTTGTGGCCGCTGCGCTGGGAGCACTGGATGGGGTCTCCGTTCCAGCCCTCCACCTGAGCCACGCCGGAGCAGTAGAAGTGGTCGTTTTCATTAACCACCCCTTCCTCCAGGGCGGCGGCCAGCACAATTGCCTTGAAGGTGGAGCCGGGTTCGTAGGTCTCATTGACGGCCTTGTTGAACCATTGGCTGTACTGGGCCTCCTGCAGAGCCTTCAGGTACGCCTCCTCTGTGGAGGCCGGATCATTTTTCACCTGCTCCAGGTATTCGGACAGCACCGGGTCGATGACTGCCCGGGGGGTATTCAAGTCATATGTGGGAGAGCTGGCCCAGGCCAGAATTGCCCCGGTCTTGGGGTTCATGGCAATGGCAAAGGCCCCGTTCTGCACCTCGAACATCTCCACCCCTTTTTCCAGCACCTTTTCACAGTAATACTGGATGTTGGTATTGATGGTCAGCTTCAGGTCACAGCCGTCGGTGGCGTCGTAGTAGTCCTCAAAGCGGTAGAGCATCTCCGTGCCCCGGCCGTTTTTGGCCGTAACCACCCGCCCGGTCTCCCCAGCCAGCTCCTCCTCGTAAATGGCCTCCATGCCATAGGCCCCTTTGCCGTCGTTGTTGTAGTTCACCCAGCCGATCACCTGGGCGGCCAGGGAGCCCTTGGGATAATAACGCTTGGTGGTGGGCATCACAAAGATGCCGCCGGTCAGGTGATTTTCCGAGATGAACGTCCGGACCGCCTGCGCCTCCTCCTGCTCCACCCGCCATTTGATAATCTCATATTGGGACGCCCGGTTCTCCATGTGCTTGAGCACATCCTCCGGTTCCACTCCCTCCAGCGCCGCCGCCAGTCCTTCGGCGATAAACTGGTCGGTGGGCTCCGGGTAGTCCGGCATCTTCGTCCCCTTTTTCTCGGCGGTCTCTACCGCCTCCTGGTAGCTGTCCTGAAGCTCCTGAACTCCCCGGGGGGAGAGCTGGATATTATGTACGCTGTAACTCATCGCCAGAGGCGTGCCGTTACAGTCGTAAATGGTCCCCCGGCTGGCTGTGACCTCCGAGTCCCGGGTCTGCTGGTCGATGGCCCGCCCCAAATATTCGTCATGCCGCTTGATCTGGAGCTCGTAAAGCTTTATAAACAGCGGCAGAAATGCCGCCACGCCAAAGATCAGCAGCAGGCACAAGGTCCGCACCAGAATCGTACGGTTGGCCCGGTGGTCCGGTTGCTGCTGAATTACTCTGTTTTTTCTTCTGATGGGCGCCATATGCCGCAGCCTCGCTTTCAAAACGATGATTTTGCGCTGTCTTCGGTGTATTATAACAGTTCTCTTATTTTCAGGAAAATATATTTAAAAATCCAAAATAATCTATATTTTTCAAATTCGCCGGTGATATAGCGGAAGGCGTAAGAAAGAGTTTTTCTTACGCCCTCACCTGGCGGGCCGCCCTCCGGCAGCCCGCATTCTCTATTTATGAAGGGTACCGCTTTCCATATCCTCCCAGGTCTGCAACTCAGTATATGGCCCCGCCTACTCAAAATATTCCAAAACCTGCTTGCAGATAGACTGGACGCTCTGCAGGGCGCCTGCCGCGCCGCCCACCGCCTCCTCCTGACCAAAAATCGTCACGCTGTCGGGCTCGGCCAGGTCAATATAAATGATCTGCCCGTTCTGCGGCTTGACCATCCGCCCCGTGGAGAGCATTGCCTCTTCGATCGCCCCCAAGTCATAAACCTGCTCATACCGGGCCCGCAGAATTGCCTCCTGGCCCTGGAGTTCGGTCATCTCACTGCGCAGGGACACCACCTGCTCGGAAATGTTATGCAGCTGGATATAACTGAACAGCAACAGCACGGAGAATACGCCTACCGCCAAAAAACCCACGGCGGCAAATACCGAAAGGCTTCCGGCCTCCCGCACCTGGATTCTGGGCCGGGATACCGCCCGTTTCCTGGGGCGTACCAGCGGCCGGGGCTGTTCTACCTCCGCCCCCTGCTCCAGCTGGCGGGCTGCGGAGCCGTCGTAAGCCCCGTAACTGATACGCTCATATTCCCGGTAATCTCTGCGCCGTTTCGCGGTCTGCGCCATGGGATCAGTCACTCCAATCTTTTGTATCCGCACTCCCGGCGGCGCCCCCTTACCGTTTCTCCGCCGTCCGCAGCTTGGCGCTGCGGGCTCTGGGATTGCGCTCCAGCTCTTCCGGGCCGGCGGTAATGGGTTTTTTATGAATCAGCCGTATCTGCGGCGTTTTGCCGCACACACAGACAGGAAAATCCGGCGGGCAGGTGCATCCCCGGGCAAAATCCGCCAGCGTGGTCTTTACAATCCGGTCCTCCAGGGAGTGGAAGGAGATGACACACAGCCTCCCCCCCGGATTCAGCCGGGGCACCGCCGCCCGAAGCATCCGCTCCACAGCCCCCAGCTCGTCGTTCACCGCAATACGGATGGCCTGAAAGCTCCGCTTGGCCGGGTGCTGCTTTTCCCGCAGGGCCTGGGGCGGCATGGCCCTGCGGATAATATCCACCAAGGCTCCGGTAGTCTTGATGCTTCCCTGGGCCCGTGCCCGGACAATGGCCCCCGCAATAGCCGAGGCGTACCGCTCCTCACCATACTGATACAGAATGCGCCGCAGCTCCTCCTGGGGCCACTGGTTCACCACAATCTCGGCCGTCAGCGCCTCCCGCCGATCCATGCGCATATCCAGCGGGGCGTCCGACTGATAGGAAAATCCCCGGGAGGGGTCGTCCAGCTGGGGAGAGGAGACCCCCAGGTCAAACAGCATACCGTCCACCCGGTCTGCCCCTGCCTGGTCCAGAATCTCATCCAGCTGGTCAAAATTCCGGTGAACCAGCGTCACCCGCTCCCGCACGTCGGCCAGCTTGTCCTCCGCCGCGTCCAGCGCCGCCTGGTCCCGGTCCACACAGATCAGCCGTCCGGTCTCCAGCCGTCTTGCTATCTCCAGGGAGTGTCCCGCCCGGCCCAGCGTCCCGTCCAGGTAAATCCCGTCCGGCCGGATACGCAGACCAAGGAGGCACTCCTCCAGCATCACCGGCGCATGCGTATATTCCTGCTTGTGTTCCATACCACACTCCGCCCCGGCGGTACCGTCTCCCTGAAAGGCCCGCCGTGAGATTCCTTTTCACAAATTCACATAAAATCAGAATCCCAGCGCTTCCATACAGGCCGACATCTTTTCAGGGGTCATCTCTTCCTCTTCTTGGGCGCGCCAGGCATCTGCACTCCAGATTTCGGCCCGGTCGTTGACGCCGATGATCACCGCGTCCCTCTCCAGCCCGGCGTACTTCCGCAGTTTTTGGGGAACCACAATGCGCCCCTGGCTGTCCAGCTCGCACTTGGCGGCGTTGGCGAACAGCGGCCGCATCGCTTTGGATTGGCTCATGGGCAAAGAGGCAAACTTCTCGGTAAACCGGTCCCAGGTGGCCTGGGGATAAATCGCCAGGCACGCGTCCACACCCATGGCCAGGTAGAAGGTGACGCCCAGCTCTTCTCGGAGCTTGGCGGGGATGAACAGCCGGCCCTTGGCATCAATGCTGTGCTCATAGGTGCCGGTCATGTTCTCACCCTCTCCACCACTTCATGGTTTATTTCTGGGTTTTCACTCCACTTTACTCCACCAACGCTTACCAGTATAAAGGCTTTGTAACCAAATTGCAACAGTTTTTTTCCGTCCCCCAGGGATAAAAACTTTTATTTTTTCTCCGTAAAATAATGCTTTTCTACACAAAAAACACCTGTTCGAGCTCATTCTGTTGCAATTCCATGCTGAGAATCGTCTCCTGCGTCGTTTTCCTGTCGGAAAAGTCTCTTCCTTTTTCTTCCTCCGCTTCCTCCGTCAATGCCATTTTGGAAGCTGTTCCCTATTTTCGTGACTTTTCACAAAAAAGGAAATGCCGTGTTCCGCGGTTTCGGCAGTACACAGCACATATTTTTCCATATAACGCGGAACCATCAAGACAATGAGGGAAATCTGTGCTTTTTCAGCCCGTTCTCCCCACAGACCCCTTCCGATGGACAGCAGCTCCTTTCAAGTATAAATTTCCTCTCTTTTCCTCATAATTCCTGTAACGTCTCCGCCTTTGCTATATTTTTGCATCAAATATCCCGGAACTGAAAGCATTTCTTAATCGTCTTTTAAGAATTACCCTGCTGTTTTCTAAAGAAAGCACCTTTATACTTAGGACTGTAGTAAGGAGGGGAACGCTTTGAACATTCTGATTCTCACCGGAAAATTCGGCATGGGCCACTGGTCAGCCTCCCAGTCCCTGCGTCAGCAGCTTCTGCGGGCTTTTCCCCAGGCCCAGGCGGAAGTGGTAGACCTGGTGGCCTACGCCATGCCCAATGCCTCCAAAGCTGTCTATCAGTGCTTCAACCTGCTTGTTACCCGGGGCAGCAGTTTATTTAACATGTACTACAAGCTCACCGAAAATGTCCCCATGGAGTTTCGTCCCGCTTTCGAGCCCTTCTTCTTGGACGCCCTGGAGGAACTTCTGGACTGGAAGCAGCCCGATGCTGTCGTAGCTACACATCCCATGTGCGCCCAGCTGGTCTCCCGTTATAAAAAGGAGACCGGCAGCAGCCTTCCGCTGATCACCTGCGTCACTGACCTGTCTTCCCACTCCGAGTGGATCACCAGCGGCGCGGACTGCTACCTGGTGGGCTCCCATGACATTCGGGAGCGGCTGGCCGCCAAGGGTGTGGACCGCTCCATTATCTGCGTCACCGGAATCCCCGTGCGCAGTGAGTTCAAACGGCCTGTCCGCCGGAAGGCCGGGCGGGAGCGGCATCTGCTCATCATGGGCGGCGGGCTGGGCTTGCTGCCCCGCCGGGAACGGTTCTATGAGGCGCTCAATGCCCTGCCCAACGTCAAGACTACTCTGATCGCCGGGGGTAATCAAAAAATTTATGACCGTCTGGCGGGAAAATACGAAAATATTGAGGTTCTGGGCTTTACCGACCGGGTGTACGACTACATGGCCCGGGCTGACCTGGTGCTCACCAAACCCGGCGGCATCACCCTGTTTGAGACCATCTTCTCTGAGCTGCCCATGCTGGCCTGGGAGCCCTCTTTGCAGCAGGAGAAAAACAACGCCCGCTTCCTTGTGAAACGGGGGCTGGGCCGGGTCGCTCCCCGGGAACCGGACGAGTGTCTGGCCGCTATCCGCTCCCTGATTTACGACGATGAAGCTCTGGAGGCCATGTCCGCCGGGATGCACGCCATGAAAGCTCAGCTGGAAGAAGAGAGCCTGGGCCATATTCTGGCGGCCCTGGCCGCGGAAAGGGGTGTGCGTGCCTGATGCGTGAAAAAAAGAATTGGCTGGGTCCCGCTCTTCTGGTCGTTCTGATGGCCGCCACCGCCGTCCTGCTGCTGCGGGGCCAGCCCCTGAGCCGTCTGGCGGCCGTGCTCGGGCATATCCGCGTGGGCTTTGCGGCTCTGGGACTGCTGCTGATGCTGGCCTTTGTGGGGTGCGAGGCTTTGTGCTCCCGTCTCATCCTGAGCCGTCTGGGGCACAAAGTCCCCTTCCGGCAGTGTCTGGGATATTCCTTTACGGGCTTTTATTTCAGTTCTGTCACTCCTTCTGCTACCGGGGGGCAGCCCGCCCAGGTCTACTACATGTCCAAGGACGGCATTCCCGCCGCCCACGGCGCGCTTAATATGATGCTTATTGCCGTGTGCTATCAGGTGGTCGTGCTGGGCTACGCGGCTGCGGCGATACTCTTCCGGTTTGAGCTTCTGGCCAATCTGGGGGGCGGACTGGGCCTGCTGCTGCTCTACGGCGGACTGGTCAATCTGGCTTTGACGGCGGGTATGCTCTGCCTTATGTTCCTGCCCAACGCCACCCGGCGGCTGGTCAACGGCGTGCTCCGCCTGCTGGTCCGCCTGCGGCTGGTCCGGAACCCCGCCGCCGCCGAGGAGCGGCTGGAGCGCCAGCTGGAGGAATACCGCCAGGGGGCGGAGTGCCTGCGGCACAATCTCGCCCTGATTCCGGCCCTGGCAGGGTTGACCGCTTTACAGCTCACCGCCCTGTTCGCGGTACCCTATCTGGTCTACCTGGCCTTCGGGCTCACCGGCTACGGGCCGGCGGACATCATCTGCACCCAGGCCCTTGTGACCCTTGCTGTGTCCTCTCTCCCCCTGCCCGGCGCGGTAGGCGCCTCTGAAGGCGGTTTTCTCTCCGCCATGTCCCTCTTTTTCGGCGCCGGCCTGGTAACGCCGGCGGTGCTGGTGTCCCGGGGCATCAGCTTCTACGCGTTCCTGCTGATCAGCGGCGGCGTGACACTGTGCGTCCATCTGCGCGCCCGCCGGAAAGAGCGCGCGCCCAAAGCCGTTCGCCCTAAGCTGGCCCCCAAGGGGGCCCAGAGTATGGCCGGAATCTGACCCTTTCATCGTAAAATTGAGCCCCGCCTCCAGATTTACCGGAGGCGGGGCTCAGCTTGTCGAAAAAGGCCCTTGGCCTTTTTCGACAAAGGGGATACGGCCTGCTGCGCGTGCCCTTTGGGTACACTTGCAGGCCGAGTAGTGTCATTTTCGAGGCACATGTCCCCGAAAATGACCAATTTTAACTTTATTTTGCCGCCCTCAGGCGGCAAAACTCTGCGAGGCTTTCCCGTGAGGGAAGTTTTTCGACAGTCTGAGCCCCGCCCCCAGATTTAGCAGAGGCGGGGCCGTTTATGGTCAAATCAATTGACTGTTCAAGTGAGGCCGGACTGTTCAGCCCTGCGCTGTCCGCTGTCACCCTTCCAGGGCCTCCAGCAGAAACGTCACCGGACGGATGCCGTCGGTACAGCACACCACATTAACTCCCTCCCGCTTCTGCCAGGGGGTATAGGTGGCCCCGGAGGAGAGGGCCGACACACTGCGGTAGATGTCCACCCACGCCCAGGGGCAGAAGCCCTCCGGCATCTCCGCCTCCCCGGTATACAGGAAACTTTGTCCAACTGTATAGAAATCGCAGGGGCACACTCCTTCGGAGAGAAATTCCTCCGCCAGGTCCTCATACATCTGCATCCGCAATACTGTGATTTTAACCGGTTTCATGCGCGCAGCTCCTTTCGCCCCGGCTCCAGCCGGTCTGTCTGAAATTCCGTCATGGTGCTCCAATAGCGCTTGGGCATATTGGTCATGCGGCACTTGGGGTTATACCGCCCCTCAATGGCGATGGTGTCATAAAACCGCCGCCACAGCTGCCGGTACTCCCGCTCTGTCTGTCCGGGGGCGGTCAGGCGGAAGTCCTCCAGAGGCACAATGGCCCACTGCCCCCGCTGGTGGAAAAGAGCCTCCCGGTGGGTGCGGTCATAAATGGCAAAGCACTCCTCCGGAAAGCGCTGGCAGAAGTGGACCCGCAGCAGGGGAAGCACCCGGTTTTTAGGTTCAATCTCCGCCAAAAGCAGCCCCTCCTGCTCTGAGAAGCGCACAAAGCCCTTGTACATATGGGCCTCGTGCTCGGCGTGGTAAACCGCCTTATCCAGAGCGGATACCAGGGGATGGGCCAGATTCCGGCAAAACTCCCGCCCACGGGCATACCCCAGCCGCAGATAGCGCCACAGCTGGAGCTCCCGCTCCTCCATACAGGTGAGAAAACCGTGAACCACAATGCGCCGTCCCTCGGGGCCCAGCCTGCCCAGGGAGCGGTATACCCGCAGGGCCAGATCCCGGCGGGCCTCCACCTCCCGCTCCGGCCACAGGGAAACCCGGCTGTCCTCCGGGCCGGTAAAGGCCATGGGCTCTTCCTTATCCGCATAGCTGCAAAACACACCGGTAAGAAACCCGGAAAAGCTGCCGTCATAGCGGTAGGCCATTGGCGTCCATTCCATGCGTTCCCCTCCCCTATCCGGTCTGCTCAAAGAGCGAGAGCTGCTCCGGCGCGCCCTGAACCAGCATGGGCCGCTCCTGAGCCACCAGATGCCGCAGAACCCCGTCCGGGCTCACCCTCAAGCCGGAGAGCATCTTCCCCCGGCAGGTGATAAAGTACTGTGCCCGCTTGAGCACCACACCCAGGCGCTTGAGTCCCTCAAAATCCAGAGCCCCGCACCGCCGGACCGAGACAATCCGCCGGGCGGACTTGGGACCAATGCCCGGCACCCGCAGCAGCTCTTCCAGAGAAGCTCTGTTGACCTCCACCGGAAAGAAACCCATGTGGTCCAGCGCCCAGGAGCACTTGGGGTCCACCAGGGGATTGAAATCCGGGTGCGCCTCGTCCAGCAGCTCCTCCGCCCGGAAGTGATAATACCGCAGCAGCCAATCCGCCTGGTACAGCCGGTGCTCCCGCAACAGAGGAGGCTTAAAATCCGCCGGAGCCGGCAGCAGGCTGCTGTTGGACACCGGCATATAGGCCGAGAAAAATACCCGTTTGAGCTTATATTTGTCATACAGCCCCTGAGTGAGCAGCATAATATGCCGGTCACTCTCAGGCGTGGCCCCCACAATCATCTGGGTGGACTGCCCCGCCGGGGCAAAGCGGGGCGCGTGGCGGAAGCGGACCAGCTCCTGCCGGGAGACCTGAATGCCGTCCCGGATCTGGGCCATAGGCGCTAAAATATCCCGCTTCCCTTTATCCGGGGCCAGGCGCTTCAGGCTGGCCTCACTGGGCAGCTCAATGTTTATTGAAAGGCGGTCAGCCAGCAGGCCCAGCCGACGGGTCAGCAGCGGGTCCGCGCCCGGGATGGCCTTGGCATGAATATAACCCCAAAAGCCGTATTCCTCCCGGAGGAGCCGCAGGGTTTCAATCATCATCTCGGAGGTGTGGTCCGGGGACCCCCACACGGCGGAGGACAAAAACAGCCCCTCAATATAGTTGCGGCGGTAAAAGCCGATGGTCAGCTCCGCCAGCTCCCGGGGGGTGAAGGCCGTCCGGGGCACGTCGTTGGAGCGGCGGTTGACGCAGTACTGGCAGTCGCACACACATCGGTTGGTCTGGAGCACCTTCAGCAGGGTGACGCACCGCCCGTCCGCCGAAAAGGTGTGGCAGCAGCCGGAAAACATGGCGGTGCCCATACCCGTCCCGCCGGGACGGGCGGTGCGGTCCAGACCACTGGAGGTGCAGGCGGCGTCATATTTTGCGGCGTCAGCCAGAATGGTCAGTTTTTCCAGCAGGTCCACAGCAAACCGCTCCCCCTTTCAGTTCGAACTTTTGTATCAATTATATATCGAACATCTGTGTTAGTCAAGGGTGAGCTTAAGTCTTATTGGAAAATGGGAATATGCCCAGGGACGCTTCACAAGAGAGCATTTGTCAAGGGGGATTTCACCATAAAGATGAAATCCCCCTTGAATAAAATGGAAGGCGGTATATTAGACGACATTCTCACCTAGGATTATTTTGGGCATTGTGGTTAAACAACGATTCCAACGTTTATAAAATTTCTCGATACCAAGCTTAGATACTCTTGCATGGACCTCTTCGTTTTCCAATACCCAATATAGCACATATGTTACTTTACCAATATTTCTTGTAAGGCGAATAGGTAATTCGCCCTCTTTAACTGCACTAAAATCTTTTTGTCGGTGAGTACGCTTTATGTAATGCACATCAATAACACCATCTTGTTCCAAATAAAATTCAGACACTTCTTTCATCAGTTCTTCAATTTCATCTATCTTAGTTAATTTCGCTTCATATATACATATCTCATTAAACATATCTCCCCTCCTCAAATTCTGAGTTTATGAAATTGATATGAGCAAAGTATACCACAATTGCAAGCGCCGTTCAACTCTCAATTATCGGCACTGATAGTAGCAAGCAATGCCCTGGTATATATCCGGCGCAGCTTGTTGGTGGCCGACGGTCCCCAAGCCCCCAGCGCATCGGCGCAGCTCCGCCCGATGCACAAGCCGCCGATGGCGTCTGCTGGCCTGTCTATACTGGGCAGGGAAGGGACGCCCGGCTGGGTATCCCCTCGGAGAGCGCACGACTGCCGCAGGCAGTACCACCGCCCGCTTGCGGGTGGTGAGTAAATGCGCTCTTCGAGAGGGCCGACAAAGAGAAAGGAGCGCCCAGGTCATCCCCGGACGCTCCTGCTTCGGCTCCCTCCTGCCGGTAAATCCACCGCCCCTCCAACCTGTGTCATTTTGCCACAAATGAACCACAGTCAACGTATAGTAGTGGTCTGGTGAAACCACCCTTTATACATTACCTCTCATAACAAGGCCCCGGGCCAGCCAGCGGCTGACCCGGGGCCTTGGCGGAACTATTTTCCCTCCGCGCAAAGGCGGCGGAGGCTTCCGCCTATCTTCCTTTTTCCGGCTGGGTCCAGGGAATGCCCGCTGCCGCCAGCAGCAGCAGACAGGGCACCAGGGAGTAGTGATACCGGCCGGCCACCTCCACCAGCATCTGTGCCAATGTGAGCCCCAGCACATACAGCGGCATCAAAAGGATCAGTCCCTGCTCTCCCCGCCGCCACAGCCGCAGTCCCCCCGCCGCGGCAAGCAGCAGCGCGGCATAATAAAAACCGTTACAGACCAGGGAAAGGCTCTCCCTATGGGAGGGCAGCGCCAGGCGGCAGTACTCCACACAGGCGCTGTCAGCCCCCAAAAAGACTTTGAGCTTTTCCCGCATCAGTCCGGGCAGGGCCCCCGGGTCGGCGGCAATACGCTCCACCGCGGCCTCCAGCAGTTCCCGCTGGGCATCCTCCGCTGTGGCGCCGGGGCGGCCGCTGCACGCATAGAGCAGCTCGCTGTCCCCGGCATTCCACCGTCCGCCGGAGGCCTGATTAAATCCTACCAATATGCTGTACCCAGGCACAGCGGCGGGCTTCTCCCCCAGCCGGTGGGTCATGTGTTCCGTCCACAGGAGACCCGCGGCCCCATAGACGGCCACAGTCACCACCAGAACGGACAGCCAAAACCGCCGGGTTTGTCTCCCAAAAAGGCGGCGGGGCGTCAGCAGGAACAGCCACAGCAGCAGAGCGGTCAGCAGGACGGCGGCGATGGGCCGGACAATCTGCACCGCCCGAAGCAGCAGCCCGCAGACGCACCCTGTTCCGCCTCCCCAGAGCAGAGGCTGCCTTTTCCACAGCTCTCGGGTCTCCCCCTCCGACAGAATCACGCAGAAGCTCAGCAGCAGGGCGGTGTACAGGGGCTCTGACAGCACCAGGCTGTTATAGATGGTCTGGGAGGGGCACAGCGCCCACAGCAGATAGGCCGCCGCTCCCGTCTCCAGGGACCGCCACCGGAGTCCCAGCAGAAAGAGCGCCATTCCCGACCACAGAGTCAGCAGGACATTCAGCACCTGGGCCAGAAGAGGCAGGGGCCCCAGCACCCGGATGAACACACCCAGAAATGAGGCATACCCGAATATATGGGGAAACAGGGCCACATAGCGATTCCGGATGGTCTCCTGTCCGGCCAGACACTGTGCCACATCCCAAAAGACCTTATAGTCCCCCTCCGCGGGCACCTGAACCCTCAGCACCCAGAAGAGCTTCACACCCAGGCATGCCGCCGTCAGCAGAAGCCAGGTCCGCACCGCCCCCAGCCGCCGTATCTGCCGTCCGGCCGCAGGAAACGCCGCCCAGCAGATAAGGCCGCCTATTGCGCCGGCGCCAAAGGCGGCCAGGTGAGCGCCGTCCTGTTCCGCGCCCAGGAACAGGCCCACCGACAGCAGAAGAAGAAACAGGGCCAGCATCATCCGTTTCAGCCCGTCCGAAACCCGGTCCCGCCATGTATACTCCATATTATCAAATACGCCGCCTTTTTTAGTCTGCTCTGAATTCCGTACCGCGTTTTTTCCCGGCCCTCTCCCCGCTCCGCCTGAGTCCGCTCCCCTTGGTGAAGGCAGAGGTTAAACAACTTCTTAGAGCGGCCCTTCCAGGCAATAGCCGCACCGCTCCTCCAGACGGCAGGCGGCAAAGTAGCGCTCCTCCAGGGGGATCCACTTCTCCCAAAACATCCGGGCGCCAGTCTCCCCCTCCCGGGTCAGAAGCCGCTCCCGCTGGATATGGGGCGGAACCGTCAGAAAGATATGCACATGATAGTATTCCCATAAATCCGGATGGCAGGCATAAGAGCCCTCCACCAGCACCACCGGAGCGGCCTGTATCGTCTGGGGCTTTGCCAGCCGCCCGGTTTTGCAGTCAAAGGGACGGTACGCCGCGTCCCCGCCCCGTCTCAGCGGCAGGAGCACTTCTTCCAGAAACCGCTCGTGGTCAACGTTTCCGCCGGGCTGGGCATAGCGCTCCGGCGTGCGCTGCTGGGGCCGGAGGAAGAAGTGGTCCATATGAGCCACGGCAAATCCGTACTCCCGCCGGAGCCGCTCCGCCAGCGTAGTTTTTCCGGATGCGCAGCGGCCGTCCAGGGCCGCCAGCACCGGGAACACATCCCCTGTGCGGGCCCGGAGCTCCTCCAGCAGCAGCGGAAGGGAACAGGCCCGCAGAATCACCCGGTAGGCGGGGCGATAGGCCGCCCGGTACTCCGCGCTGTGGGACACGGCGGGACAGCCGGAGGCCAGATATGGCCCCAGATATTCCTCCAACGCCTGGGCGGAAAAACCGAACACCCCCTCCGCGGCCAGCTGCCGCAGGACCTCCAGCTTTTCTAAAAAAGAGGACATAGACCCGGTATGCCGCCGGGCGGAGGCGGCAAAGTCCCGGTTCAGCGCCTCCAGCGGATAGCGCCCCTCCACTGCCGGGAGCATCACCCGCACCAGGCCTCCGCCGATATCCTCCCACAGCGGAACGCCGGGGTCTGCCGCTGTCCGGGCGCATTCAGCCCGCAGACGCTCCAGGCTCCCGGCGGGGTCGGCCACCAGGTGGCCGCCGCCGAATTCGTTTTGATAGACCAGTTTAACCCCGTCGCAGGGCGCCATGCGGGGATAGCGCAGCGCGTGCGCCCGAAGAACACGCGCAAGCTCGATACAGGCTGGCGTCTCCCCTCTCATACCGGCTCCGGGGCGCCCGCCGCCTCCCCATACCGGGCAGGAACCAGCCTGGCCTTCATCAGCAGAAGCACCAGCACCGGAAGCACCGCCAGGTGCAGAATCGCGCCGGGCAGGGTCTCTACCAGATAGGACCCGGCCCACAGTGCCAGGGAATATCCCTCCGCGTTGTAGAGGCTGAACAGCGCCCGGGCCGCGCCGCCGGCAACCCGCCCCAAAAGCATGGCAGGTACCAGCGCCAGATACAGGTCCCCGTAGAGCCGGCCGGTGCGGATCACATGGAACAGGAACCCGCTGAACAACCCATAGGCGCACAGCTCGGGGACCATATAAATCAGACGGACCGCAGAGGGCATTCCCGTTACCAGGCAGGACAGCACCGGACCGGCAATGCCGCAGAACGCGCCGTAGGGCCAGCCGCACAGCAGGCCGCAGAGAAGTACGGGCAGATGCAGGGGAGAAAACGCGGCCCCCAGCGCCACGGCGTGAAACGCCGCGGGCAGCACACAGCACAGGGCGATACAGATGGAACAGATACAAACTTTTTTTACCGATGACATAGACGAAGCCCTCCTCAATCGTTGGTGTTGTTCTCCTGAATCCCACAAGACGCAAAAAGGCATGCCCTTTCCCCAGGGAAAGCACATACCTTCATGGCATTCATCGGATAAACTCGGGAAATCAGGCGGAACCGGAGTGCTTCAGCGCTCCCCGGACGGCTTCTGCCGCCCAGCTTTCTGGCGTTATTTTACAGGAAAATACCGCGCCTGTCAAGAGGGCCGGGTTCCAGGTGCCTCATCCGGTACTTACCTGCCCGGAACCGCCGTCCATTGAGCGGCGGGCGGCAATCAGGGACAGGTTATCCCCCAGCACCTCAAAAAAGGCGGCGATCAGCTCCAGCTGGTCTGTTGTCCGGCCCTGCGCCATCTGAATGGAAACCGCCGCCGCCAGCAGCAATAGTGCTTCTCCGGCAGGAATTGCTTGTTCCCCCATTCCGCCACCCCCTGCCTTCAGTTTATGGGGCGGGCGGACCGGCGGTGCCGCCTCCCCGCAAAATTTCCGGCGGACAGGCAAGCGGGCCTGCCGTCCTGCATAAGGATAGTCCAATCATACCAAACGGGATTCCCTGAACTGCGGAAAACAGCCCGGCGTGAGGAGGACATACCATGGGGCATGAGAGAAAAAAAGAAGGACTGCTGGAGCGCACAGCGGAGGTGTTCGACCTGCCGGGGGACGTGGTGGCCGGTCTGCCCCGAATAGAGCTCATTGGAAACAGGCAGCTGCGCATGGAAAACCACAGAGGCATTCTGGCCTATGGCAGCCAGGAGATCCACATATCCGGCGGGCGAATGATCGTCAAGGTCCGGGGAGAAGACCTGGAGCTGAAATCCATGAACGCGGGGGAGCTGCTCATTGGCGGCGCCATTCTGGGCGTGGAACTGACGTAGGGAGGGCAGCGCTTTGCTGAAGCGGACAGTAAATTTTCTCCGGGGAAGTGTACGCCTGGAAGTAGCGGGACCCTTTCCGGAGCGCTTTCTGAATCTGTGCGCCCAAAACGGGGTGCCGTTCTGGGGGGTGGAGTGGGTGGACCAGACCTGCCTGCGCCTGAACGTCACCCGCCGGGGCAGCAGCCGGGCCGTGGAGCTGGCCCAGCGGGTGGGCTGCACCGCCACCCACGCCCGGCATGCGGGCATTCCCTACTTCCTGGAACGCTTCCGCAGACGCTACGCGCTGCTGGCAGGCCTGGCCCTGTCGCTGGCGGCGGTGTGCGTTCTCTCCCGCTTTGTGCTGACCATTGACGTGCAGGGCAATCAGACAGTGCCCACGGCAAAAATCCTCTCAGAGCTGCGGCGGCAGGGGCTCCGCCCCGGGGTATATGGCCCCGGACTGGACCAGGGACTTCTGGTTCAGGAGACCCTGATCCAGCTGCCGGAGCTGTCCTGGATGGCCGTCAACCTCCACGGCACCCGGGCGGAGGTGCTGGTGCGGGAGGCCATTCCAAAGCCCCGCCAGGAGGCGGACGGGCGGCCGGGCAACATTGTCGCCCGGACCGGCGGCGTCCTTCTGCGGGTGGAAGCTCTGATTGGCGAGGCCCAATTTCAGGTGGGGGATACTGTCGCCCCCGGGGATGTGCTCATCAGTGGGAACATTCATTTGGATGGACCGGAATACAGCGACGGGGTGGACTTGGGCTGGCAGCAGCTCCCTGCGGCAGGCAGCATCTACGCCCGCACCTGGCGCACCATGACCGCCCGGATTCCGCTGGAGGCCCAGGTCAAAACCTACACCGGGGAGGAGGAACACTTCTGGGCCCTGAGTATTTTGGGCCGGCGGATGGTTTTTTCCAGAAACAGTGGAATTTCCTTTCCCAAGTATGATAAAATAAGTTCTGTCTGGAGGCTTACGCTGCCGGGCGGCCGGGAGATGCCCCTGGCCCTGACCCGGGAGGTGGCGCGGGAATACACCCTCACCCCGGCGCCAATTGACCAGTCCGCAGCGCAGGACCTGCTGGAAGAGCGCCTGCGCACCATGCTGGAGGCAGAGCTGGAGGAGGGCGAAGTGCTGAGCACGCAGTATACCGCCCTATTGCGAGACGGAATGCTGGAGGTCACTCTGGCAGCCGAATGCCGGGAAGAGATCGGGCGTTTTGTGCCTCTTTCGGCCGGAGAGAGCCAGACAGATTACCAAAGATAAAGGAGCGCTGCAATTTGATTGAACAGACCATCAGTCTGGAGCGGATCGAAGACGCCGTTGACGTATTCGGTTCCCTGGATGAAAATATCAAACTGATAGAACACGAGCTGCACGTAGCGGTGGTCAACCGGGACGGGGAGCTCAAGGTCTCCGGCGAGGCGGAGGACGTCCTCCACGGGGTAAAGGCCCTTCAGGGCCTTCTGTCCCTGTCCGCCCGGAAGGAGGCCATTACTGAACAGAACGTACGCTATATTATCAACCTGGTCCTGGCCGGTAACGAGGAGCACATCAACGACATCGCCCGGGATGTGCTCTGCGTTACCGCCAAGGGAAAGCCCATCAAGGCCAAGACCCTGGGCCAGAAGCGGTATGTGGAGGCCATCAAAAAAAACACGGTCACGCTGGGCGTGGGGCCGGCGGGCACCGGCAAGACCTATCTTGCGGTGGCCGCCGCGGTAGCCGCTTTTCGGGACAAGCAGGTCAACCGCATCATTCTCACCCGTCCGGCGGTGGAGGCGGGAGAGCGGCTGGGTTTTCTGCCCGGCGATCTCCAGTCCAAGGTAGACCCCTATCTGCGGCCCCTGTACGACGCCCTTTTCGACATGCTGGGGGCGGAGACCTATAACAAATACCTGGAGCGGGGGAGCATTGAAGTGGCTCCTCTGGCCTACATGCGGGGCCGTACCCTGGACGACAGCTTTATCATCCTGGATGAGGCCCAGAACACCAGCCGGGAACAGATGAAAATGTTTCTTACCCGCCTGGGTTTCGGTTCCAAAATCGTCATTACCGGGGATGTCACCCAAATCGACTTGCCGGGGGACAAGGTCTCCGGTTTAAAGGAGGCCATGCGGGTGCTGAAAGACGTGGAGGACATCGCCATCTGCCGTCTGGGAGAGGCCGACGTGGTGCGCCATGTAATCGTTCAGCGGATCATCCGGGCCTACGAGCGGGACGAGGAACGGCGGGAGAGAAAGGACCGGAGCTGACTGCCTGTTCAGCGTCTCCCCGTATACCTCGGCGCAGAACAGATGCCGGGCGCATTTTTCCCCCGGCGCAACCCAAACGTTACAGGAAGAACGCGGAACTTGGTGGGCAGAGGGGCGATTTCGGTCTACACTGGAACCACCATAAAAGAGAGGTGGTTTCTATGAGTACAGGCACAAGAATCGCCCAGGCCAGAAAAAAGCAGAACCTGACCCAGGAGCAGCTGGCGGAACTGCTGGACGTCACCCGGCAGTCGGTCTCCCGCTGGGAATCGGATTCCGCCTATCCGGAGACAGAAAAGCTGGTGCGCATGGCCAAACTTTTAGGAGTCAGCTGCGACCATCTGCTCCAGGGAGGCGAGACGCCTCAGCAGGCCGCGGCCTCCTCCCCCGTAACCCGTCTTCTGCGGCAGGCGGCGGGACGGAATATCCAGCTGTCCTTTTTTGATTCGGACAACATGGTCCCCTGCGACTGGTGCACCATTCTGGAGTTCGACGGAGCATGGGCCAATGTGGAGTTCGTCCGGAAAAAACGGGACTGGCGGGAAACCCGGCTGATCCCGCTGTCTTCTATCCGCTCCATCACGTTTCTGAGGGAAGCGGAGAAGGGAGGGCAGGCATAATGGAGGGCCTTGGCGTATTCGGAATATTTTCCTTTGTCATTTCCATCAGTCTGTGGGCCCGTGTAAAGCGTCTGGAACGGATTCTGCGGGAAAACGGCATCCGCCCCAGGGGAGCCCTGGCTTTGGGCGGACGGCTGCAAAAGGAGGTCGGCAGGACTCTCTTTCTCACCCTGTACGACGAGGAGATGGACGGCAGTGTTTTGCACTGCAAGATACTGGACACTGACGAAGAGTGGGTCCTGCTGCTGCTGGACGAGGGCAGAAAGAAAGAGCGGGAGATGCTGGTGCGCCTGGACAGTGTCCGTCAGGTCAAGCCTGTCTAAAGACTGCATCCCCATGCGGAGAGGAGAACGGTACATGGAACATACCATTATTATTGAGTCAGAGCTGGAAAACACCGAACCCTATGAGGCTCTTCTGCGCGAGGTCATCCCCGCCGTTCTGGAGGCGGAGGGAATTCGTTTCCCCTGTGAAGTGGATGTGCTTTTCACCGATGACGAGGGGATTCGGGAGATCAACCGGGAACAGCGGAATACGGACAGGGCCACCGACGTGCTCTCCTTCCCCATGTTTGAGCTGTCCCCCGGCGTCCCGCCGGGCCCGAGCGACGTGGAGTCCGACCCGGAGACTGGGCTGGTGCCCCTGGGGGACATGGCGCTTTCAGTTGAGCGGGCAGAGGCCCAGGGGGAGGAGTACGGCCACGGTCCCCGGCGGGAGCTGGCATATCTGGCCGTCCACTCGGTTCTCCATCTGCTGGGATACGACCATTTGGACGAGGGCCCCATGAAAGCTCAGATGCGCACCAGAGAAGAGGCCATTCTGGGCAGTTTGGGCATTTCCCGTTCAACTATATAAAAATTGGAGGAGAAGCGCATAACTGCGTCTCTCCTCCGATTTTTACGGCCGGAAAACAGGATATCCCTTGCCCTGTTCCGCAAAATCCGTCACTCATAAATCCCCACCGCGGTTCCGGCCAGTTCAATCTGGGTATCCGGCGGAAAGGCCATTTGCTGGAGGTAATGTTTTACCGCCAGAATCCCGTATTTGGGGTTCTGGCGCTCATCTTCCAGCTCCAGCTCCACCCAGCCCGGCCCGGAACCTGTCAGCCACCCGTCCTCCTCCAGAACATTGTCCAGACCGGCCTTCAGCGAAGTGCTGTCTATGCCCTGCGGCAGCGTGGAATACAAAATTTTCAGCTCCATGGTTCCTCCCTCTCAGCCCTCGCTCTGACGCAGGCGCTGGGCCTGGTCAGCCGTCACCAGTCCGTCAATGATCTCATCCAAATCTCCGTTCATCACACCCTCCAGTCGATAGAGGGTCAGGTTGATCCGGTGGTCAGTCAGCCGTCCCTGAGGGAAATTATAGGTGCGGATGCGTTCATTGCGCATACCGCTGCCCACCTGACTGCGGCGCTGGGCCGTCACCGCGTCCTCCTGCTCCCGCACCTTCTCCTCATACAGCCGGGAGCGCAGCAGCTCCATGGCCTTATCCCGGTTCTGAAACTGGCTCCGCTCCTGCTGACACTCCACAACGGTGCCCGTAGGCCTGTGAATCAACCGCACCGCGGAGGAGGTCTTATTGACGTGCTGCCCTCCCGCGCCGGAGGAGCGAAATACCTGCATTTCAATATCCGCCGGGTCCAGGTGAAAGTCTACTTCGTCCACCTGGGGAAGCACCGCCACCGTGACAGTGGAGGTATGGATGCGCCCGCCGGACTCGGTCTCAGGCACCCGCTGCACCCGGTGGACGCCGCTCTCAAATTTTAGCCGGGACCAGGCGCCGTCCCCCTCTACCGTAAAGCAGATTTCCTTTACCCCGCCGAGCTCAGTCTCATTGACGGAATCCACCTCCACCTTCCACCGGCGGGCATCCGCGTACATGGAGTACATACGGAACAGGGAGTGGGCAAACAGTGCCGCCTCCTCCCCGCCCACTCCGGCACGGATTTCTACAATGACATTCTTCTCGTCGTTGGGGTCCCGGGGAAGCAGGAGGATTTTAATTTCCTCCTCCAGGCGTTCCAGGTCGTCTCTGGCCTGCTGAAATTCCTCCTGGGCCAGCTCCTTCATATCCGGGTCGGACAGAAGTCCCTGGGCGTCCGCCATATCCTGCCTGCGGCGGATAAGCCTCCGGTACGCGCTCACCACCGGCTCCAGCTCCCGCTGCTCCTTGTTAAGTCTTGCCACCAGGGCCGGGTCTCCATAGGTCTCCGACGCCCCCAGCCGGGCCTCCAGGTCCGCAAAGTGCAGCTCCAGAGACCGCAGTTTTTCCATCATATCCAAAACAGCTCACCTGTCAATTAAAAAAGATTTTATCAGAGCTATCGGTTCCCGAAAGAGCATGTAGACCAAGGAAGGCGTGTGGCTGCTGGGCGCGGCCAGGGTGGAAACTTCCACAAAGCCCACCCGCCCGGCCAGCATTTTTGCCCGGGCCAGATGGAATCCGTTGGATACCACCACAACGCCCCGGCTCAGGTCGTATCCCCGCTCCTCCAGCAGCGTCCTGGTAAAGGCAAAGTTCTGAAAGGTATTATGGGACCGGTCCTCCAGAAGCACTTGCTCTTGGGGAAACCCCCGTTCGGTCAGATATCGGGCCATTGTCTCCGCTTCGGCCTCCGGTTCATCGGCTCCCTGCCCGCCGGTGACAACCACCGTCATGTCCGGGTGCTCCTCCAGGTACTCCAGCGCCCGGTCCAGCCGGTCCTGGAGAAGCATCGAGGGACCCCACTCCTTGACCTGACAGCCCAGAATAATCATAACTTCCGGCGAACCGTGGAGCTCATCCCGGGCATGGCTGTAAATCTGCCCCAGCAGAGCGCCAAAGACCGCCGCCCCCGCTATCGCCAGGCACAGAAATATCCTCACCCAGAACAGGACTTGTCCCCGTCTGGCGGAACCGCGCGCCCTCCTGCTCATAGCTGCGCCTCCTCCAGCTCCGCCGCTATAGCCTCCCACCTGGCGTACAGCGCGGCAATCTCATCCTCCAGAGCCTGCCGCTGCTCATAGAGTTCCTGGAGCTTCAGATAATTGCTGGAGGCCTCGTCAATCTCCTGCTCCAGCTCATACATACGCTCTTCCGCCTTTGCTACCTCCCGCTCAGCGGCATTGACCTGTTTCTCCAGCTCCTTCGTGCCGCCGGCACGCCGTTTTTTCTCCTCTCTGACGACGGCACGGGTGGGAGAGATGTGCTCCTCCTTTGCCGTTCTGCCCCCCGCCCGCTCCCGGGCGGCGGTAAACTCCCGGTAAGTCCCCCGGAAATCAGTAATGGTCCCGTTTTCCAGCATCCAGATCCGGCTGGCAAAACGGTCGATAAAATAGCGGTCATGGGAGACAAACAGGAGGTTGCCCTCATAGTCTTCCACCGCCTCTTCAATCCACTCCCGGCTGGCGATATCCAGATGATTGGTGGGCTCGTCCAAAATCAGCAGATTGATCTTCTCATCCATAAGCATGCACAGCCGCAGGCGGCTCTGCTCCCCGCCGGAGAGGGCGGACACCGGCTTAAACACATCCTCTCCCCGGAAATTAAACGCCCCCAGGCGGTTGCGGGCGGTCTGAGTGGAGCAGTCCTGGTCATAGATCATGGTATCCACCAGGTTCCGCTCCGGGTGGGGGAAATGAATCATCTGGGGCAGATAGCCGATTTTTACCGTGGGACCCATGCGAAGCCTGCCGCCGTCGGGCTCTTCTTCCCCCATAAGGAGCTTGATAAAGGTGGATTTCCCGGTGCCGTTGTCCCCCAGCAGGGCAATCCGCTCGCCCCCCGTCACTTCCAGGTCTACCCCCGAAAAAAGGGTGCGCCCGTCAAAGCCTTTCTCCAGCCCTTTAATGGTGAGCACCTCATCCCCCCGAAACTCCCGCTCGCCGAATTTCAGGTCCAGACGGCGTTCCTTTTTCGGCTTGTCGGTGGTGCGCAGACGCTCAATGCGCTTTTCCATAGACTGAGCCCGCTTAAAAATCTTGTCGTTGCCCGAGTAGGCCCAGACCCGCAGGCGCTCCGCCGCCGTCTCCAGCTGCTCAATCTTGGCCTGCTCCTTCTCGTACTGCCTGAGCCTTTCCAGGTACCGCCGCTCTTTCTCCTCCACATAGAAGCTGTAGTTGCCCTCGTAAAATTCGGCCTTTCCCTCCTGGATTTCGATGACCCGGCGGACCACCCGGTCCAAAAACCAGCGGTCGTGGGAGATGGCCAGCACAGTACCCTTGTAGCGGTCCAAGTAGTCTTCCAGCCACTCGGTGGCATGCAGGTCCAGATGGTTGGTGGGCTCGTCCAGCAGGAGGATATCGGTATCCTCCAGAATCAGCCGGGCCAGGTTCACCCGGGTCTTTTCCCCGCCGGACAGGGAGGAAAACAGCTGTTCCCGCATATCCTGGGGGATATCCAGGCCGTTACAGACCTTATTGCACTCGGTGGCGGTATCATAGCCTCCCGCCGCCTCAAACGCGGAGGACAGAGCTCCGTACCTCTTCAGCAGCGCCGGGCCGCTGTCCCCCTCCATCTGCCGGGTGAGCCGGTCCATCTCCTCTTCCATAGCCCGAAACCTGTGAAAGGCGGTTTGCAGCACGTCCTCCACCGTATAGTCCGGAGGATACGTCGGAATCTGAGAGATCAGCCCCAGCCCTTTGCCGGGAGCCACGCTCACTTGTCCATCGTCACAGTCCAGCTCTCCTGTCAGAATCTTAAACAGGGTGGTCTTACCCGCGCCGTTTTTCCCCAGAAGGCCCACCCGTTCCCCCTGGTCCACCTGAAAACTCAGGCCGTCCAATATCTTTTTGCCGACCTCAAATTCCTTCACCAGGCCGGATACGCTGATGTCTATCATAACAGAGTCCTCATGTTCGCTGATATTCAAAGAGGTCAAACCTAAGCAGGGGGAGCGGCCTGTCATAGTAAGCCTCTGCCCGCTCCAAGTCCCCTACCGTGAGCGGTGTCATTCGGCGCCCCCTCATGTGTCCCTGGTGACAGATTTCAGATAATCCGCCAGCTCCTCAAAGGCCATCCCCCGGGAAGCCTTGACCAGAATCGTGGTGTTGGGCCGCAACAGCTGAGCCAGCAGGGGCTTGGCCTCCTCCTTGGTCTTGCAGCAGTAGGCCTGGGACATGTGGGGGGCGGCGGCATCATAGATGTGGCGGGCCAGCTCTCCCACCGCCACCAGGCAGTCCACCCCGCTTTTGCCCAGGTGCTCCCCAACGCTTGCGTGGAGAGCCGGAGCCAGGGCACCCAGGTCAAACATATCCCCCAGCACAGCAATTTTATAATCGCTCCCAGAACCGGAGAGAATCTCCACCGCCGCCCGCATGGACTGGGGGTTGGCGTTGTATGTGTCGTTGAGGATGGTAATACCCTCCCCCCGTCTGAGCACATTCATTCGCATCTTGGTGGGAACAAAATGGTGAATCCCGCCGGCAATCTGTCCCTGTGTCAGGCCAAAATGCTCCCCGACGGCGGCAGCCATCAGAGCCGGGTAGATCATGTGCTCCCCCGGGGCGGGAATATCCACCGGGAATTTTCCCCTCGGCGTGCAAAGGGTGCACCGCACATGGCTGCGCCCGCCGCTCTCCACTTCTGTGGCCCGGTAATCCAGCTCCTCCCCTGCCCCCACCAGAATCGTTTCATAGGGCAGGCTCTCCGCCTTGCTCCGAAGCAGCGGGTCATCCCCGTTGAGCACCACAAAGGCCTCCGGTGAGGCGTGGTTGAATATCTCGCTTTTGGCCTCCAGGATCTTCTCCCGGGAGCCGAAATGCTCAATGTGAGAGTCCCCAATATTGGTCATGAGAATCACATCCGGCTCCACCATATCGGACAGGCAGTCGATCTCTCCGGCGTGGTCCATGCCCAGCTCTATCACCGCAATCTCATGGGCGGGACTCAGCCGCAGCAGCGTCAGGGACACGCCGACCTCCGTGTTCAGGTTGCCCTCGGTTTTCAGAACGCTGTACTTCTCGGACAGCACGGCGGCCGTCATATCCTTAGTGGTAGTTTTACCCACTGAGCCGGTAATCGCTACCACCGGAACAGAAAATTTTTTCCGGTAAAACACAGCCAAATCCCGAAGCGCCTGCAGAGTAGAGGCCACTTTAATGTAAAACTTTCCCGGCAGGTAGCCGTCCTGCTCCCGCTGGGTAAAGCATCCCGCCGCGCCGCCCTCCAGAGCGGCGTCAATATAGGCATGGCCGTCAAAGCGTTCCCCGACGATAGGTACAAACAGTGAGCCTGTGTGGATGGTCCGGCTGTCGGTCTCCACCCGCCCGACCTCCCGGTTCAGGTCTCCAAAATCTCCCAGCAGCCTGCCGTCTACGGCCTGCACAATTTCCCGAATAGTCAGCGGTTCCATAGGTTCCTCTCCTCGTTCGTTCTGTTTTGATCAAATGCGGCGGAGCGGTGTGCCGGGCGGCTCTCAGCGTCCGGCCTGCCTCGCCCTCAGGGATGCCTGCACAATCCGTTCACAGAGGGTTCCATAGTCAATCCCCACCGCGGCGGCCTCCTGGGGCAGGAGGCTGGTGGGGGTCATGCCGGGCAGAGTGTTGATCTCCAGAAACCAGATATCGCCCGCCCCATCCAGAATAAAGTCCGCCCGGGCGTAGACCGACAGTCCCAGTTTTTCATATACCCGCAGCGCCGCCGCCTGAAGGCGCTGCTCCGTCTCCGGCGGAATCTCCGCCGGGCAGACCTCCACCGCGGCGCCGGGCTGATACTTATTCTCATAGTCGTAAAAATCCGCCTGGGGAATGATCTCGATGGAGGGCAGGGCCCGGCCTTCCAAAATGCCCACCTGCACCTCCCGGCCCTTCACATATTCCTCCAGCACCGTCCGTCCCCCCAGCGCCGCGCTGTTCCGGAGGGCCTCCCGCAGGTCCTCCTTCGTATGGACAATGGACACACCGATGGAGGAGCCGCTGTCCACCGGCTTAACCACCAGGGGCAGGCGGGCAGAGGCGGTAAGCTCCTCAATATTTCCCTCCTGACAGACCGCTGTCTTCCACCCCGGCGTTGCCACCACATCAGCCACCAGCTGCTTGGTCAGGTCTTTGTCCATGGCAATGGCGCTGCTCAGGCTGCCCGCACCGGTATACGGGATTCCCAGCAGATCAAAGGCGGCCTGCACCCGGCCATCCTCGCCGCAAGTACCATGGAGCGCCAAAAAGACCACATCCGCCAGGGCGCACAACTCCAGCACCTGGGGCCCGAAGAGGCTGGGTCCCTGGTCCCGGCGCCGGGCCTTCACCTCCACCAGGTCAGGAGCCTGGGGCTGAATCCGTTTGGCATCCTCGGGCACCGGAGCGCTGAACAGCGCCTCCAGAGGTCCGGTATAGTTCTCCAGTCCAAAGAACATATCCACCAGGGCCGCCCCATGTCCCCGCTGCCGCAGCGCCTCTGTCACCATGATGCCGGTAGAAAGGGACACATTGCGCTCCGGAGAAAGCCCCCCCGCCAATACAACGATTTTCATGACACACCTCATTATGTTCAGATATCGTATTTTATGTGTGGGCGGCATCGGATAGCACATCAGCCGCCCTTTGTGGCGCATAACGCTGTCTTATGCGGCTCCCGGCAGACCCGGAGAATCGGAACCTGTTCAAATAATGCTTTCAAAAAAACCTCGCGGAGCTCGCGCCCGCAGGCTTGAATCCAACCAAAATCCACTTTCCCGGCGGCGCCCACGCCGGAGATAACCCCTCTCGGCCCGCAAGCATGCGCATCGCCGGGCTGTGCCTTTTTCGACAGGCTCAACAGCCACATCGCGGATATTATAGCATGTATTTCCGTTCTGCTCAACCGTTTTGCCGCATACTACTCACAATTATACCGGTTTTTGCAAAGTTTTTTGGAGGACTCCAAAATGCCGGCATCAGAAACGGGCGCCGCCACATGGACGGCACCCGTTTTTGCGCTGTATAAAACGATGTATTCCTGCGTCAGGGCTCCTTGCGCTGGCACTTCTTAGGCACCACGCAGGTGCCCTCCGCCACGGCCACGATGATAGGCTCATCCAGGAAGTCGGCGGCAGAATCGCTGATGTCCGGGCGGGGCACAGCCACCTTGCGGGCCTCAAAACGCATCTTGCGGGAGGTATTGCCGATGTGTGTCACCTCGCCGTAGGCCTCAATGAAATCTCCGGCATACACGGGAGCCTTAAACTCGATGTTGTTGTAGGCACAGAACAGTCCCTCATCACCGTCGGTCTTAATGAGCAGCTCCGTGGCCACGTCGCCGAACAGGTGAACCATATGGGCGCCGTCTACCAGATTTCCGCCGTAGTGGGCGTCTTTGGCGGACATGCGCAGGCGGATCAACGAGGTATACTTCTTCTCTTCCATTGTCTGTCACTCCTAAATAATAATGTCGTCCTTCTTCCCCTTGCACATGGAAAGCGCAGGACCAGCCCCCCGCGCGGAGTGCGGAACCGCCCGCGAGAACTCACACGCCATCTGGA
>CANDFO010000005.1 GCA_947384055.1 uncultured Flavonifractor sp. | reverse complement strand
CACTCCGCTTCCTTGCGGCTCCTCTCCCCAACGGAGCCGCGCCGCCGGGCTCCGTCGGGGTCCCCGTTGGCGCAAAGTCCGCTCCGTTCCCCCCGCCCTGGGGGGCAGGTGTCACTCCGCTTCCTTGCGGCTCCTCTCCCCAACGGAGCCGCGCCGCCGGGCTCCGTTGGGGTCCCCGTTGGCGCAAAGTCCGCTCCGTTCCCCCTGAGCTGCGCTGGCGTATATCAAAAGTTTGAAATAACCGAGCAGAGACAGAATCGGGGGTATCACCGCTTCTGCGGAGTAGGGCGGCCTGACATCAGGACTTGTGGCGGCGCTTGCGCCGGAGAATTTGCGGGCTCTCTTTTCGCTCGGGGGGCGGCCCTGTAGCCGCCGCAGGTGTTCAACTGCCAGGTGAATGCGGCGTGTGCCGATTTAAGGATTTGCGGGCTGGCAGATATGCTCGCCGCCCCCCGCCCCGGCGTTTTAAGAGGAGGGGGGACCGGGGGGAACCATTGGTTCTCCCCCGGCGAACTTTGGTGACTTTCCTTCGCTGGAAAGTCACTCAGTGGAGGCCGGAGCCGCGCTGCCGGGCTCCGCTGACGCAAAGTCTGTTCCGATTTTGATCCAACCCTGTCTGTGAGGGAGAATCGGACGCTGTATTGCCAAGCCTTGATTGTGAAAGCAAAGGATGTGATCCCATTGCAGACTGAACTGCCTGTCACCATGCCGGCTGTAGCCCTGCGTGGACTGACGGTGTTTCCCAATATGCTCCTCCACTTCGATGTGGGCCGGGAGGAGTCTATCAAAGCGCTGGATGAGGCTATGACCACCAGCCAGCCGGTGTTTCTGGTGACGCAGCGGGAGCTGGAAGTGGAACGTCCCGCCTGGGAGGACCTGTATACCATTGGTACGGTGTGCAATATGCGCCAGCTGCTGCGTCTGCCGGGCGACAGCGTCCGCGTTATGGTGGAGGGCGTCAGCCGCGGCCGGCTTCTGGGCATCTCCCAGAGCGACCCTTTTTTAAAGGCCGAGGTTGAGGAGCTCCGGCCGGAGGCGGCCCCGGGACGGTCCACCCGGACAGAGGCCTTGATCCGCCAGAGCTATGAACTGTTTGAGCAGTATGTAGACCTGTCCCACCGGATGACGCCCGATATTCTGGTCCCTCTGCTGACCAGCGAGGAGCCCGGATATATTGCCGACTATATCGCCCAGAATCTGGCCATGCGTACCGGCGACAAGCAGGCGGTGCTGGAGGAGCTGAATCCGCTCCGCCGCCTGACACGGCTGTGCCGCACCCTCCGCCGGGAGGTGGAGATTTTGGAGCTGGAGCAGGAGATGAGGGGCAGAGTTCGGGACCAGCTTACCCGCAACCAGCGTGACTATGTACTGCGGGAACAGCTGAAAGTCCTCCAGCAGGAGCTGGGGGAGGACGCCGGCGGCGATGGCGAGGTGGCCGAGTACCGGAGGAAGATTGCCCAGGCCCATCTGCCGGAGGCTGTAGAGGAGAAGCTGCTGAAGGAACTGGGTCGGCTGGAAAAGCAGCCCTATGGCTCCGCTGAGGCGGGCGTGCTGCGCAATTACCTGGACGTGTGTCTGGAGCTGCCCTGGGAAAAGACCACCAGGGAGCGGGTGGATGTGGCCGCCGCCCGGAGGATTCTGGATGCGGATCATTACGGCCTGGACAAGGTAAAAGAGCGCATTCTGGAGTTTTTGGCGGTAAAGCAGCTTTCACCGGATTTGAAGGGGCAGATCATCTGCCTGGTGGGACCGCCGGGGGTGGGCAAGACCTCAATTGCCATGAGTGTGGCCCGGGCCCTTCACCGGAAGCTGGCCCGCCTCTCTCTGGGCGGCGTCCATGACGAGGCGGATATCCGCGGCCACCGCAAAACCTATGTTGGGGCCATGCCGGGGCGCATTGTTGAGGCAGTGCGGCAGGCCAAGAGCCGCAACCCCCTGTTGCTGCTGGACGAGATCGACAAGCTGGGCAGCGACCACCGGGGGGACCCAGCCTCCGCGCTGCTGGAGGTGCTGGACGCCGAGCAGAACGCCGCGTTCCGGGACCACTTTCTGGAGCTGCCCTTTGACCTGTCCGATGTGCTCTTTATCACCACAGCCAATAACGCCGACACCATCCCCCGGCCACTGCTGGACCGGATGGAGGTGATCGAGCTGACCAGCTATACCGACGAGGAAAAGCTCCAGATTGCCAAGCGGCACCTGCTGCCCAAGGAGCGCAAACGCCATGGCCTGAAGGGGACCCAGATGAAGCTCACCGACGACGCCATTCGAGAGGTGATTCGGGGCTACACCCGGGAGGCCGGTGTGCGCGTACTGGAGCGCAAGCTGGCGGCGCTCTGCCGGAAAGCCGCCATGCGGCTGGTAGAGGATGGCGTAAAGTCAGTACGCATTACAGGAGACAATGTAGAAGAATTTTTAGGGGTCCGGCGGTATCATCCGGAGCGGCTGCCCAGAGGGGAGCGGGTGGGGGTGGTCAACGGTCTGGCCTGGACCAGCGTGGGCGGCGAGCTGCTGGAGGTGGAGGTCAACGTGGTCCCCGGCACCGGGAAGGTGGAGCTCACCGGCAACCTGGGCGACGTGATGAAGGAATCGGCCCATGCCGCCCTGTCCTATATTCGCAGCCGCACAGCGCAGCTGGGGATTGAGGCGGAATTTTATAAGGATAAGGACCTGCATGTCCACTTCCCGGAGGGAGCTGTGCCAAAAGACGGGCCGTCGGCGGGCATTGCCATTACCACTGCAATGGTCTCCGCCCTGACGGGTATTCCGGTTCGCAGGGAGGTGGCGATGACGGGAGAGGTCACGCTGCGGGGGCGGGTGCTGCCCATCGGCGGCCTGAAGGAAAAGACCATGGCCGCCTATCGCAGCGGCATCAAGACGGTCATTCTTCCGGAGGAAAACCGGAAGGATTTGGAGGAGATCGACCAGACGGTGCGCTCCGCGCTCCATTTTGTGCCGGTGGAGCAGGTGGACGCGGTACTCTCCGAAGCTCTGTCCCGGAGCCCGGCGGTGCAGGGACCGATTGCGGCAGGGCATTTTGACCAGGCGGTCCAGGGGCAGGGCCTGCCCAGCCTCCGGCAGTAGGGGGGATGGTTGTGAACGTCAACTTGCAAAAGGCGGAGTTTGTGCGTTCGGCGGCCAAGGCCGCGGACTTTCCCCGGGACGGACTGCCCCAGGTGGCTTTTGCGGGCCGCTCCAATGTGGGAAAATCCTCGGTGATTAACCGCCTGCTCAGCCGCAAAAACTTTGCGCGGGTGGGCGCCGCGCCGGGAAAGACCACCCATATCAACTATTTTTTAATCGACAGCCGGTTTTACCTGGTGGACCTGCCCGGCTACGGCTACGCCAAGGTTTCCAAAGCGGAAAAAGAGCGCTGGGGCCGGCTGATGGAGACATGGTTTGCGGACAACGGACTGATGACGCTGGGTATCATGATTGTAGACGCCCGGCACAAGCCCACGGCGGACGACTGCACCATGGCGCAGTGGTTTCGGGAGAGCGGCCGGCCCTTTGCGGTGGCGGCCAACAAGCTGGATAAGCTGAGGAAGAGCGATGTGGCGCCCAATCTGGCCCGTATCCGAGAGACCCTGGAGCTGGATAACAGTGTAAAGCTCATTCCCTTTTCCGCAGAAAAGGGCGACGGGAGGCAGGAGCTTCTGGAGCTGATTTTGAGCCATGCGGAGGAAACGACATGAGATACGTAAAACTGCTGCGGGATGGAAAACCTGTCTGGGGTGTGCTCAAGGGAGAACTGGTGCGCACCCTGGCGGGGGAGCCTTTTCAGGGCGTGTGCTATGACGGAGAGACCCTGCCTCTGGAGGCCTGCCGCCTGCTGGCCCCCTGCGGGGAGCATCCTAAGCTGGTCTGTGTGGGAAAAAACTATTACGAGCACGCGATGGAGATGGGGGAGGGCGTCCCTGAGCGGCCTATGCTGTTTATGAAGGGGGCCAACGCCGTCAACCATCCGGAGGGCGGGATCTGCGCGCCGGGGTTTGTGAAGCGTCTGGACTATGAGGGCGAGCTGGCCTTTGTAATCAAGCGCCGGGCGAAAAACGTGCGGCCGGAGGAGTACGACAAATATATTCTGGGCTACACCTGCCTCAACGATGTTACCGCCCGCGATATTCAAAAGGGAGACGGTCAGTGGACCCGCGGCAAGAGCATGGACGGCTTTGCCCCAATGGGCCCGGTGCTGACCGACGAGGCGGACCCGGCGGATCTGGCCATAGAGACCCGGCTCAACGGCGTGGTGGTTCAGGCGGGCCGTACCAGCCAGTTCATGACCCGTGTGCCGGAGCTGTTGGCCTTTATCACCGCCTCTATGACTTTGGAGCCCGGCGATGTGGTGTCCACCGGAACCCCCGCGGGGGTAGGTCCCATGAAAGCGGGGGATACCGTGGAGGTGGAGATCCAGGAGATCGGTATTCTGCGCAGCCATATTCAGTGAAAACTCCGGCGCACAGCGTGTTTTGGAACGCGCTGTGCGCCAGCTTCCTGTGGGAGGGGATGGCCGTGAAACTGGGGTTTTCCTATGTGGGCGCTCTGATGCTGGCGCTTCTGTTTATACCCAATATCATCTGGACCAGACACAGGCCCCGGGGGTATGAGCAGTATGTGGGCAGGGAAAACAAGCTGCTCCAGGCTCTGGAGCGGGCAGGGGAGGTGCTGACGACGGGGTTCTCCCTGATTTTCTCCGATTTTAACGTCAGGCCGCCAGATCTCTGGTCGCTGTGGCTGCTGGGTGCAGGGGTGCTGATGGTCCTCTATGAGCTGTTCTGGGTTCATTACTTCTGCAGCGGGCAGACCATGGAGGATTTCTATGGCAGCCTGCTGGGGATACCGGTGGCGGGGGCGGTCCTGCCGGTGCTGGCGTTTCTGCTGCTGGCCGTCTACGGAAAAAATCCCCTGCTGCTGGCGTCGGCTCTGCTGCTGGGGGTGGGACATATCGGAATCCATTTGGGCCACCGGAGGGAGGTCAAAATGGAGAAATAACCGCTCCGCCCCCAAGAAGGTCCGGCAATCTGCTTGTTTTTTCTACCGGGCTTTGCTATAATAATAAAGATATAGACCGTATTTTAGGAGTGAACGAGCCATGCTGCGCCGGATACCACTGGGGAAGATGCTGAATTTGCGTGATTTGGGGGGGTATCCCCTCCCGGGCGGAGGCTGTACGGTCTGGGGGAGGATGTTAAGAGGGGACAACCCGGCGGGGCTGAGCCCGGCGGACCTCCAATGGCTGCTGGACCGGGAGATCACCACGGACATTGACCTGCGCAGCGCAGGGGAGCTGGAGCGCTGCCCAGACCAGCTGGCCGCGGAGCGGGGATTTTTCTATCACCACATCCCGCTGGTGGGCGGCGAGCGACTGCCCAATCTGGAGAAAGATGTGGGCAGAAGCTACTTTGAGATGCTGGAGCGGCGGGAAGCTCCCGCCCAGGTGCTGCGGGCGGTGGCGCACGCCCCCGGCGGGGTTTTGTTTCACTGCACGGCGGGGAAGGACCGCACCGGCTGCACCGCGGCTCTGCTGTTGACCCTGGCGGGCGTGAGCCGGGCGGATATTTTGGCGGACTACCAGTGCACGGAGCTCTACATACAGGAGATGGTCCGAAAAATCCGTGAGCTCCGCCCGGAGTCGGCCCCGTTTATGGGCCGCTCCAAGGTGGAGTATCTGGAGGACTGCCTGAGCCGCCTGGAGGAGGCCCACGGCTCTGTACTGGAGTACCTGCGCTGGCTGGGCCTGGCGGAGGGAGAGCTGGAGGCCATCCGCAAAAAACTGGTATTGGAGGCCTGAGTATGGGCTCTGTGACGGATTTTTTGCGCAATATGGACTGGTGGGGGCTTCTGACGCTGCTGGTCAGCGCGGCCTCGGCGCTGCTGTGTATTACGGTTCATGAGCTGTCCCACGGTCTGGCGGCCTATCGCCTGGGGGACCCGACGGCAAAAAACGCCGGGCGTTTGAGCCTCAATCCCATCCGGCACCTGGATTTGGTGGGGCTGGTGATGCTGCTGGTGGTGAAGGTAGGCTGGGCCAAGCCGGTACCGGTGGACGCCCGCTATTTCAAGCGGCCCCGCCAGGGCATGGCCCTGACCGCCCTGGCGGGGCCGGCCTCCAATTTTATACTGGCGTTTCTGGCGGTGGGAGTCTCTTCTCTGGTGTGGCATCTGGCCCCCTTCAACCGTATCACTCTGGTGGTTTTGTGTTTCTGCTCCAACATGGCTCTGCTCAGCGTGGGGCTGGGGCTGTTCAACATGATTCCCATTTCCCCTCTGGATGGCTCCAAGGTGCTCTACGCCCTGCTGCCGGACAAGGCCTACTTCACCATTCTGCGCTATGAGAAATACGTAATGGGCGCGCTGATCCTGCTGACCTTTTTGGGAGTGTTCCAGCGGCCCCTGTCTTTTTTGATGCTCCATGTGCTCCAGGGCTTCTGCTTCGCCGCCGGAATGCCTCTGGACTGGCTGCTGGCGGTGCAGGACGTGTCCGCTATTTTAAGTCTGTTTTGAGGTGAGCCCCATCGAGACGCCCATTTTTCACCTGGAAAAGGTGGTCAAGGCACGGGATGAGGATATGGAGGACTTTAACGGCCCTCTGGATCTGATTCTCCATCTGCTGAGCAAGAATAAAATGGAGATAAAAGACATCCAGATATCCCTGATCCTGGACCAGTACCTGGCCTGGATCGACCAGCGAAAGGAGCTGGACCTGGAGGTTGCCAGCGAGTTTGTCACCATGGCGGCCCATCTGGTGTACATCAAGACCCGGATGCTCCTCTCCATCCGGGATGAGGAGGGGCTGTCCGAGATGGAACAGCTGATTGCCTCCCTGGAGGAGCATCAGCGGCATGAAAATTTCTCCAGAATCAAGGCGGTTGTGCCTCAGCTCTCGGACCGCTATGGAATTGGGCGGGATTACCTGACCAAGGGGCCGGAGCTCGCGCCCATGCAGAAGAGCTGCCGCTATGTCCACAAAAAAGAGGACCTGGTGCGGGCTATGGCGGCGGTGCTGGAGCGGGCGGACCACAGACTGCCGCCCCCGGCGTCGGTGTTTGAGGGCATTGTGGGGCGGGAGCCCTACCCGGTGGCGGACAAGGCCGGTGAGATTTTACAACGGCTGCTGAATTTTGGCGTCACCCGGTTTCGGGCGCTGTTCCGGGGCAACCGCAGCCGCTCGGAGATTGTGGCCACCTTCCTTGCTGTGCTGGAGCTGTGCCGGGCCCGGCGGCTTCTTCTGGCGGGGAGCGGCAGCGACTGCACGGTCGCCTACACTAGAGAGACGGGAGAGCCAGCTTTCTCCACCGACAGCTATGACGGAGCGGATGGGGGGTAGAGAATGGAATTAAGGGAGATTGAGTCGGCTATTGAAGGCCTCCTCTTCGCCGCCGGGGAGCCAGTGGGGGTGGAGCGTATCTGCCTGGCTCTGGAGATCGACCGCTCTACCGCGGACGCAGTCTGCCAGCGGCTGGCCGATTACTACAGCTATGAGCGCCGGGGCCTGCGGCTGGTGCGTATGGACAGCAGCTATCAGCTCTGCTCCGCGCCGGAGTATGCGCACATCATCCGCCGGGCCTTCGAGAGCCGCAGGCCTGCCCGTCTCAGCCAGCCGGCCCTGGAGGTGCTGGCCATTATCGCCTATTACCAGCCCGCTACCCGGGCCTATGTGGACCAGCTCCGGGGGGTGGACAGCTCCTATACCGTCAGTCTGCTGCTGGAGCGGGAACTGATTGAAGAGTGCGGCCGTCTGGCAGTGCCAGGGCGTCCCATTCAGTACCGCACCACCCAGAATTTCCTGCGGTCCTTTGGTCTGTCCAGCCTGGAGGAGCTGCCGGAGCTGCCCAGCGCCAGCCCGGAGGACGGACAGCTCACGCTGGAGATGCAGGCGGCGGTAGAGCGCCTGCAGGCGGGGGAGCTGGCGGAGACGGCCGCTGATGATGAAGAGATTGCCGCGTCTGCCCAGGCTCTGGCCCGGACGGAGACGGCAGGGGAGGAGTGACAGACGGTGACAGCCCTAAAGATAGCCGTAATTCTGGTGCTGGCGCTTTTTCTGCTCTCTCTGGTGCGCCTGGGGGCGCTGGTGGAATTTGACAGTCACGGACTTGCGGTAAAGGTAAAGCTGGGTCCCTTCCGGTTTGCGGTATTTCCGGGAAAGCCCCGGGAAAAGCGGGCCGGGAAGGGGCAGGAGCCCAGACGGAAGAAGAAAGCTGCCGAACCCAAAGCGCAGGAGCCCAGACGGGGCGGCGCTCTGACTCTGGTAAAGGAGTTTCTGCCTTTGGCGGCGGATGCGGCGGGCCGGGTGAAACGCACAATCCGCATTGACACGTTTTTTATGGATTTGACCATGGCCGCGCCGGACCCGGCGCTGGCGGCCATGAGCTTTGGCGGGGCCAACGCGGTTTTGGGGACCCTCTGGCCGCTGGTGGAGCAGAATTTTGAGGTAAAGGACTGGCGGCTGCGCACCGCCGTGGACTTTGAGGCCCAGGCCCCTGCGGTCTGGCTCCAGGCGGCGGCCACGCTGACCATCGGGCAGGCCGTGAGCCTGGGAATTCATCTGGCATTTCGGGCCCTGGGGATCCTCCGGGCGCACCGGGCGGCGGCCCGGGCCGGGCAGCGGGTCCGGCCGGCTGCGCAAAATTCACAGAAAGAGGCGGTTTAATCTATGGAAAAGCAGCATCCTATCGGCGACCTGATGGCCACCACCATGCAGAAGATCCGCGAGATCGCGGACGTAAACACCATTATCGGCCAGCCCATTGAGGCGGACGGGGTTACGATTATTCCCATCTCCCGGCTGACGGTGGGCTTTGCCTCTGGCGGCAGTGATTTTGCCTCCAAAAATCAGAAGCCGGAGGGCGACAATTCCTTCGGCGGCGGCAGCGGTGCGGGCATGAGCCTGTCCCCGGTGGCCTTCCTCATTGTAAAGGACGCCACTGTGCGCCTGCTTCCGGTGGCGCCCCATCCCGGCAGCGCGGTGGACCGGGTGGTGGACATGGTGCCCGATGTGCTGGACAAGGTGACGGGCATTATCGAAAAGCAGCAGGGGAAGGATAAAGAGGCGTTGTAACAACCATACTAGCATCATCTTCTGTGGTTGAGGTGATGCCTGTTGAAGCGGATAACGGCGGCTCTGCTGGTCCTGCTGGCAGTACTGGCCTGCGCGCCCGAGGCGGAGGCGGTGAGCACCTCGGCCTCCTCCGCTATTTTGGTGGATGGGGAGACCGGGCGGGTGCTCTATGCCCAAAACGCCGGAGAGCGGCGGCTGATTGCCAGCATTACCAAGCTGATGACCGCACTGGTGGCGGTGGAGACCTGTCCGGACCTGTCTGAGGTGGTGACAATCCGCCCGGAGTGGACCGGTGCGGAGGGCTCCTCCATGTATCTGCGGGCGGGGGAGCAGGTGACGCTGGAGGCCCTGCTGTACGGCCTGCTGCTGGCCTCGGGCAACGACGCGGCTCTGGCGGTGGCGGGACACTGTGCCGGAGATGTGGAGGCGTTTGTGGCGCAGATGAACCGCCGGGCGGAGGAGTTGGGCATGGAGGACACCCATTTTGCCAACCCCAACGGCCTCAACGACCCGGGGCACTATTCCACCGCCGCAGACATGGCAAAGCTGGCCTGCGCGTGTATGGAGCGGGAGGAGCTGGCCCGCATTGTGGGGACCAGAACCAAAGCGATTGCGGGGCGGAGCTTTACCAACCATAATAAGCTCCTCTGGCGGTACGAGGGCTGCGTGGGCATGAAAACCGGATACACCGAAAAAGCCGGGCGTACCCTGGTCTCCTGCGCGGAGCGGGAGGGACAGCGGCTGATTGCCGTTACCCTCAATGACCCGGACGACTGGAAGGACCATGCGGCGCTGTTTGACTACGGCTTTCATACCTACACCCGGAATGTGCTGGCTCTGGCCGGACGGGAGGTCCGCCGGGTGCCCCTGTCCGGGAGCCTCAGCCGCTTTGTGCCGGTGTGTACCGCCGGTGACGTATACTACCCGCTGAAGGAAGGGGAGAAGCTCCGGGCGGAGATTGTTCTGCCGGACTGTGTGCAGGCCCCTGTACAGCGGGGAGAGGAGGCCGGCCGGCTGATTTTTTATCTGGGGGACCAGCCTGTGGGCGGAACGGCTCTTGTCTATGGCGCCTCTGTCCGGGACGACCGGGCGGCGGGCGAGGGATTCTGGGAAAAATTTTTGGAGTTGTTCTGACGGGGTCTATGCGGGCGGTCTCAGAACCTGCGTTCAGCGCTTGCGGATGCAGGTTCTCATACATAAGGAAAGGCGGCGGGAGCCTGTGGAAGAGCGTCTGCAAAAGCTGCTGTCGGCGGGGGGAATCGCCTCCCGACGGGGGGCGGAGGCCTACCTGACCGCCGGGCGGGTGAGTGTTAACGGCCATATTGCCCGGCTGGGAGATAAAGCAGACCCGGAGCGGGACGAGATCCGGGTGGACGGAGTTCCGCTGACGTCCGGGGGGCCCCGCACCTACCTGATGCTCAACAAGCCCCGGGGCTATGTGACCACCCGCTCGGACGAGCAGGGGCGGAGGACGGCGGCTGAGCTGGTAAAGGACTGCGGCGTCCGGGTGTGGCCGGTGGGACGGCTGGACCTGAACTCAGAGGGATTGCTGCTCTTTACCGACGATGGGGCGCTGACCCAGCGGCTTCTCCATCCCAGCCATGAGGTGGAGAAAGAGTACTGGGTGTGGGTGGACGGGGCGCTGAACCGGGCCCTGCCCCTGCTGCGGGGACCCATGGTTCTGGACGGAGTACCCTTGCGTCCTGCCGAGGTCAAGGTGCTGCGTGAGAACGGAGGCCTTCTGTCCGTCACCATTCACCAGGGAAAAAAGCGGCAGGTACGCCGCATGTGCGCCCAGGCGGGCCTCACCGTCCGCCGTCTGCGGCGGGTGCGGGAGGGAGAGCTGGAGCTGGGCGGGCTGCCGCCCGGCCGCTGGCGGTATCTGAGCGGGGAAGAGGTCCGCCTTCTGCGGGGAGAGGAGAAGAAAAATTTGCAGGAAAAATAAATCTTCCTGCAAAAAAAGATTGCTTTTCCGGCCGGCTGCGGCTATGATATAGGTTGAGTTTCCAGGGAGCCGGCAGAAACTCTGCGGCTCCGGTCCCGCCCGGGCGGTGGGAGACAGGAGGTCAGCCGAACCATGTCAAAAGATATTTTGTCTGTGATTCAGGGAAATATGGGCGATTTTTCCAAAGGCCAGAGGCTCATCGCGCATTTTATTCTGGACTACTACGACAAAGCCGCTTTTATGACCGCCAGCAAGCTGGGCAGGACGGTCAATGTCAGCGAGTCCACCGTGGTGCGTTTTGCGGCGGAGCTGGGGTACGACGGCTACCCCGCCATGCAGAAAGCATTGCAGGAGATGATCCGCAGCAAGCTTACCTCGGTTCAGCGGATTGAGGTTTCCAACGACCGCATGGGCGGCCAGGATATTCTGTCCATGGTGATGCAGTCGGACATAGAAAAAATCCGCATGACCCTGGAGGAGACCGACCGAGCCAGCTTTAACCGGGCGGCGGACGCCGTCATAGCCGCCCGGCACATTTATATTATGGGCGTGCGGTCCTCCGCGGCTATCGCCAGCTTTCTTGGGTTCTACTTTAACCTGATTTTTGACAATGTCACCGTGGTCCACGCCACTTCTACCAGCGAAGTCTTTGAGCAGCTGCTGCGGGTGGGCCCGGAGGACGTGATTCTGGGCATAAGCTTTCCCCGGTACTCCCGCCGGACGGTGAAGGCTATGCAGTTTGCCAGAGACCGGGGGGCGGAGACCATCGCGATTACGGACAGCGGGACCTCTCCGCTGACGGCCACCGCCTCCCTGACCCTGCTGGCCAAGAGCGATATGGCCTCGTTTGTGGACTCCCTGGTGGCCCCGCTGAGCCTGGTAAACGCCCTGATCGTCGCCATCGGGCGGAAGAAAAATGAGGATCTTTCAAAGACCTTCGCCATGCTGGAGCAGATCTGGGACGAATACGAGGTCTATGAAAAGGCGGAGGAAAATTAGGGCTGCACAAACCCAGGCGCATATCTTTCCATTAGACCTTGTTTGAAAAATGGGAATATGGCCGGCAGCGAAGAATTTACACGTCCGGCAAGCAGTTTTTTCGCAGGCATACTGACGTATGACAAGGAAAAATCGCGCTGTCCAGGCGGGAAAAGGCTCGCTGCCTGGGCGTTTTAACCATTTTCAGATAAGGTCCAGGCGAACAGACCTTTGCGGCGGAGGGGGCGTTTTTTTGTCCGATATTGTGGTGGTGGGCGGCGGAGCGGCGGGCTGCATGGCGGCGTTGTCCGCGGCCGGCGCGCAGGCCAAAGTGACGCTGGTAGAGCGCAATCCCAAGCTGGGCCGCAAGCTGTACATTACGGGAAAGGGCCGCTGCAACGTGACCAACGACTGCACGGCGGCGGAGGCCCTCCAGAGCATTCCGCAGGGGAGCCGTTTTCTCACCAGCGCTGTGACGCGGTTTCCGCCGGAGCAGGTGAAGAAATTTTTCCAGGAGCTGGGGGTGCCGCTGAAAACCGAGCGGGGCGGGCGGGTGTTTCCCTGCTCTGACCGGGCGGCGGACATCGTTGACGCCCTTCTGCTGGCCCTGCGCCGGGCCGGGGTGGAGATTGTCCAGGACCGGGTGGTCTCTCTGGAGCGGCGGGGGGAGGCGCTTACCGGCATAATCGGGGAACGGGGGAGATACTCCTGCGGGGCGGCGGTGATAGCCACCGGCGGGGTGTCCTATCCGCTGACCGGCTCCACCGGAGACGGGTATATCCTGGCCCGGGAACTGGGACATACGGTGGTTCCGCCCAGACCCAGCCTGGTGCCGCTGGAGGCGGAGGAGGAATTCTGCGCCCGGATGCAGGGGCTGGCTCTGCGCAACGTGGCGGTCCAGGTAAAGAACCGAAAGAAAAAGACGCTGTTTGCCGGACAGGGAGAGCTTCTGTTTACCCATTTCGGCCTGTCCGGGCCGCTGGTTTTGAGCGCCAGCGCCCACATGCGGGATTATGAGGGGGACCATTACACATTCCTCATAGACCTGAAGCCGGCCCTGGACCCGGGGACATTGGAGCACCGCCTGCTGCGGGAGTTCCAGGATAACGCCAATCAGGACGTACGCAATGTGCTGCTTCACCTGGTTCCCCGGCTGATGGCCCCGGTACTGGCGGAGCTCAGCGGCATTCCCCCGGAGGAAAAAGCCCACTCCGTCACCCGCGCTCAGCGCCGCGGGCTGCTGGAGTTGCTCAAATGCCTGCGGGTGGAGGTCCGGGGGCCCCGCCCTGTGGAGGAGGCTATCGTCACTGCCGGCGGTGTCAGACTTTCGGAGATCGATCCCAAAACCATGGCCTCCAAGCGGGCTCCCTGCGTCTTTTTTGCGGGGGAGGTCCTGGATGCGGACGCCTATACCGGCGGCTTCAATCTCCAGATTGCCTGGTCCACCGGACGGGCCGCCGGAGAGGGCGCCGCCCAATACTGCCGGAAAGGGGATGCCCATGCATTATAGAAGTATTGCCATTGATGGTCCCTCCGGGGCCGGAAAATCCACGCTGGCCCGAATGCTGGCTCACTCTCTGGATTTTTTGTATGTAGATACCGGGGCCATTTACCGTACGGTAGGCCTGGAGGTCTTTCGCCGGGGGCGGGACCCCGGCAGCGCCGCTCAGGTAGTCCCGCTGCTGGAAACTCTGGACATTGACCTGCGGTATGAGGACGACGGGATTCAACATATGCTCCTCAATGGGGAGGATGTAACCCAGGCCATCCGTCGGCATGAGATCTCCCGGTATACCTCCCAGGCGTCCGCCCTGCCGGAGGTGCGGGCCTTTCTGCTGGAGCGCCAGCGGGCCCTGGCCCGAACTCACGACGTGATTATGGACGGCCGGGATATCGGTACGGTGGTGCTCCCCGGGGCGGATGTGAAGATTTTCCTCACCGCCGCTCCGGAAGACCGGGCCCGTCGGCGGTATGAGGAACTGCTCTCACAGGGCCAGCAGGCGGAATATGAGGCGGTCCTCCGGGATGTGCGGGAGCGGGACGCGCGGGACACCGGTCGTGCCGCTGCTCCTCTGCGGCGGGCGGAGGACGCTCAGACGGCGGACACCACCGGACTGACCCTGGAGGAGAGCTTTCAACTTTTGCTGGACATCATCAAGGAGAAATTGCGGCTATGAATATCGTCTATGTTCTGGCGTACATTGTCCTTTGGCCCGTGTTCCGCATTCTGCTGCCCACCAAGGCGGTCAATAAGGAGAATCTGCCCGGCCGGGGAGCCCTGTACTGCGCCAACCATACCCGGACCAACGACCCGCTCTTTGTGGCCTACGCTCTGGGCCTGTCCCGTCAGATTCACGTTATGGCCAAGGACGAAATTATGCACTGGCCCGTTATCGGCTGGATTTTAAAAAAGGGTGGTATTTTTGGCGTCAAACGGGGCCAAAATGACATTGGAGCGGTGCGTACCGCCCTGAAATACCTGAAGAATGGAGAAAATCTCCTCCTTTTTCCCGAAGGGACCCGCCACCAGGACGGGGACATGGGGGATGCCAAACGGGGCGCCGCGGTGCTGGCGGTGCGCACAGGGGTTCCCATTGTGCCCATCTATATTCCTGCGGAAAAAAAGTGGTTTCGGTTTACGCCGGTGGTCTTTGGGGAACCCTATTATCCGAAGGTGGCGGGGCGAAAGGGCACTGCGGAGGAGTATCAGGCCATAGCGGACGACCTGATGGCGCGCATTGAGGCCCTCAGGCCCCAGGCGGGACGATGAAGCTGGAGCTGGCCCGGTCTGCGGGCTTCTGCTATGGGGTCCGCCGGGCGGTGGAGCTGGCGGAAGAGGCCGCCCGGTCCGGTCGTCCCTGTGTGATGCTGGGCCCCGTCATTCACAACCGAAATGTCATCGACTATCTGAAGGGGTTGGGCGTAGGCGTGGCGGATACGCCGGAGGAGGTTCCCGATGGGGCGGCGGTGATCATCCGCTCTCATGGGGAGTGCCGCGCGGTGCATGAGGCCCTGGCCCGCCGGGGACTGGCCGTGGTGGACGCCACCTGCCCCAATGTGGCCCGAATTCACCGGATTGTGGCCGAGGCGGAGGAGAAGGGGCGGCAGGTGCTCATCATCGGAGATCCCGCCCACCCGGAGGTACGGGCCATTGCGGGCTGGTGCGGCCACCCGGTGGTGCTGGAAGGGGCCGGGGAGCTGGAAGCGTGGCTCTCAAAAGATCCCAAAAACAGGGAAAAACCCCTGACAATGGTAGCACAAACCACGTCCACGCGGGCAATTTGGGATTCCGCCGCAGAAAAAGCAAAAAAAGAGTGTACAAATACGAAAATTTTTGATACAATATGTAATGCTACGTGCAAACGGCAGTCGGAGGCTCAGGAACTGGCCGCCCGGTGCGGCGCCATGGTGGTGGTCGGCGGACGGGAAAGCTCCAATACCAGACGGCTGGCCGAGCTGTGCAAAGCGCTCTGTCCCATGGTCGTTTGGATCGAACGAGCGGCGGAGCTGGAACCTTCCACCCTGTATCGGAAGGCTTCTATTGGAATCACTGCGGGCGCGTCCACGCCCGGGTGGATTATAAAGGAGGTCTATAACAAAATGAGCGAAGAAAATTTTGAGATCGAGGAATCCTTTGCCGAGATGCTGGAGAAATCGATCAAGACTTTAAATACAGGGGACAAGGTCACAGGTGTTGTCACAGGGATCACGCCGACTGAGATCTATGTTGACCTCGGGACGAAGCACGCCGGTTACATACCGGTGTCCGAGTTGACCGACGATCCCACTGTTAAGGTCGAGGACCTGGTCAAGGTGGGCGAGGAGATTGAGACCTATGTCATGCGCGTCAACGACCAGGAGGGCGTCGTCACCCTGTCCAAGAAGCGCCTTGACACCGTGAAGAGCTGGGACGATATTGAGCAGGCACGGGAGGAGCGCACTACGGTAGAGGGCGTCGTTACCGAGGAGAACAAGGGCGGCGTCGTGGTCAACATCAAGGGTGTGCGGGTGTTTGTGCCCGCCTCCCAGACCGGCCTGCCCCGTGAGGCCGCCATGTCCGAGCTGGTGAAGAAGAAGGTACGCCTGCGCATTACCGAGGTCAACCGCGCCCGCAAGCGGGTCGTGGGCTCCATCCGTGCGGTGGAGGCCGAGGAGCGGGCCGCCCGCGCCGCTGAGGTGTGGGCCAATATCGAGGCCGAAAAGCGCTACACCGGCACCGTCAAGAGCCTGACCTCTTACGGCGCTTTTGTAGACATTGGCGGCGTGGACGGCATGGTCCACGTGTCTGAGCTGTCCTGGTCCCGCATCAAGCACCCCTCTGAAGTCGTTTCCGTGGGCGACACGGTAGAGGTCTATGTGATTTCCTATGACCCCGAGAAGAAGAAGATCTCTCTGGGTATGAAGGACCGCAGCCAGAATCCCTGGGAAGTCTTTACCGGAAAGTACAATATCGGCGACACCGCCAGCGTGCGGGTGGTCAAGCTGATGACCTTTGGCGCCTTTGCCGAGATCGTCCCCGGTGTGGACGGACTGATCCACATCTCCCAGATTGCCGACCACCGCATCGACAAGCCCGGCGATGTGCTCAGCGAGGGGCAGACGGTGGATGTGAAGATCACCGATATTGACTATGACAACCAGAAGGTTTCCCTGTCTATCCGGGCCCTGCTGGAGGATGCCCAGCGTACCCAGCCCGCCGACGCACCCGGCGAGGATGCGCTGGTGGCCTCCTCGGACAGCGAAGGCACCGAGGTAGCCTCTGATTTCAGCGCGGAATAACAACCTGAACTTGAAAAAGACGCCATTCCTGGTATGGAATGGCGTCTTTTCTCTATTATTTTTAGAAAATGTTGGATTTTGTGCTTGCAAAAGGCGAAAAAGAGGGCTATAATTAAATTGTTACGTAGGAAGAGGCAGAAATGGTGCGGTATCGGCGGAAAAAGTCCGTTTTGCGGGCGGCCGGTTGTCAGGCCCGCCCGGCCGCAGGAGACGGTCCACTGGGAGGTGTGGGATCATGTTTGAAGTAGGAGACAAAATTGTTCATCCAATGCATGGTGCTGGTGTGGTTGACAGCATTGTACAGAAGAAGATTAACGGCGTGGTGCGGGATTATTACATTCTGAAGCTGCCGGTGGGGGGAATGATGGTCATGATTCCCACCGAAAACAGCCGGGAGATCGGCGTGCGTCCGGTGATGGGAAAGGCGGAATCGGACGAGGTGATCGCGGCCATGCCGGACATCCAGGTGGAGATGACGTCCAACTGGAATCAGCGCTACCGGGAGAATATGCTCCGGCTGAAGAGCGGAAACCTGCTGGAGGTAGCCCGGGTGGTCAAGGGGCTGATGCTGCGGGACGGTCAGCGGGGATTGTCCAATGGGGAGCGAAAAATGCTCCACTCTGCCAAGCAGATTTTGATTTCGGAGATCGTCCTCTCTCAAAACGCCTCCTATGAGGATGTGGAGGCGCGCATCAACATTGCTCTGGCATGATCGGCCGGCCCTGTGCATAGGCTGAACCAAGACAAGCCGGACACCATATGGTACGGTAAAAGGAGCCGCTCCGGGCTCCTTTTTCGCGAAGGAGGAGCCAACATGATGGGATTGCTGAAGCGTCTGCTGGGCCGCCGGAAAGGGGATTCCGGTCCCGGCTGCTCCGCCGTAGTAGCGGCGGCGGGACAGTCTGTCCGGATGGGGGAGGATAAGCTGCTGCTGCCCCTGGGGGAGCAGCCGGTGCTGATGCGCACGCTGCGGGCTTTGGATATTTGCCCCTATATTTCGGAGATTGTCGTGGTGACGCGTTCAGATCTGATTGTCCCCATAAGCCAGATGTGCAAGGACTGCGGCTTTGTCAAGGTTGCAAAGATAATTGTGGGTGGAAAAACCCGCACTCAGTCGGTACTGGCCGGAGTGCGGGAGGTCAGCCCCAAGGCCGAACTGATCGCGGTTCACGACGGCGCGCGGCCGCTGGTGAGCCAGACGGTATTGGAAAAGGTGATCCTCCGGGCGGGGGAGTGCGGGGCGGCGGCTCCGGCGGTGCCGGTAAAGGATACCATAAAACGGGCGAAGGACGCTCTGGTGTGCGCTACGCTGGAGCGCTCGGAGCTCTTCTCGGTTCAGACCCCCCAGGTTTTTGAGCCCGCGCTGCTGAAAACGGCTCTGGTCAAGGCGCTGGAGGACGGCGTGGAGCTCACCGACGATTGTGCCGCGGTGGAGCGCCTGGGCGTCGGAGTGGCGCTGACAGAGGGGGAGTACCGCAACATTAAGCTTACGACGCCGGAGGACCTGGCGGTAGGAGAGGCCCTTTTGTCCCAGTGGGAAGAGGGATAGACCTACGGATATGAGGTGACAGATATGCGGATTGGACATGGATATGACGTACACCGGCTGGCAGAGGGCCGCAGGCTGATTTTAGGCGGGGTGGAGATCCCCTGGGAGAAGGGGCTTCTGGGGCACTCGGATGCGGATGTGCTGGTCCACGCGGTGATGGACGCTCTGCTGGGGGCGGCGGGGCTGGGGGACATCGGGGGGTTCTTTCCGGACAGCGACCCGGCCTTTGCGGGCGTCAGCAGTCTGCTCCTGCTGGACCGCGTCATGGAGCGCCTGGCGGCTGCGGGGCTGCGGGTAGGCAACGTGGATGCCACCATTCTGGCCCAGCAGCCCAGGATGGCCCCCCATATTCCCCGGATGAGGGAGAACCTGGCCGCCCACATGGGGGTAGACCCCGCCCGGGTCAATATAAAGGCTACCACCGAGGAAGGGCTTGGCTTTACCGGGACAGGCGAGGGCATCGCCGCCCATGGCGTGTGCCTGCTGGAGGAGTGCGGATGAAAGTCAGTCCCTATATCAGCGGTGCCGTCAGGCAGTTTTCCTATTGGTTTGCTCACGGCACATTGGGGTATCCTCTTTTGGAAGGCGTTCCCTATGTGGGAGAAATTCTCTTGGAGGAGAGCAGCTTTGCGGAGCAGGCCTTTGCAATTTTTATGAACAATCTTGAGGTGGACCAGAGCGGTGCCGTCACCAATTACAAATACTGCGAGCGGCGGGCGGCCCAGTACATCCGGCGCTATTTTGACCGCACCTATGAAGTAACGCCCCCGTTCTGTGACTGGGAGCTGGAACTGCATCCTGTGGGCGGGAGCTCTTACTCCCGCTGAACCAATCGCTCCTCCCGCGCATAGGATAGCGCGAGAGGAGTGCTTTTTGCTGTGACCGGTGCGGTGCACGGTCTCGGGCGGAACGCCCGGCGCGGCAGAACGTTCAGAGCGATATAAAAGGAAGCGCTGAGCAAGAGTTTGAACCTGTACTCATAACCGGGGGATGCCGGATGAGCGGGGATTTTTCCCGCCGAACAAGGAAAATTGACGCAGCATGACGGGAAAAGACCGGCCAGAAAGCGTTCAGCGGCTGTGAACACAGGTTCTTCATTTGGGCGCAGTTATGGAAAGGCGCCGGCCCATTCCTCTCCTGCCCGGCAGCGGGCAGCGGGCCATTTGCAAGTACCTGGAAAGGAATGGTCCATTCAATGGTCTATTATTTGATTATCTGCCGTTCCCTGACTTATGCCCAGCGGACGGCCGCCGCCCTGGAACGGGCGGGCATTACGGCGCACATTCTCCGTGCCCCCAAGACGGTGGACCGGGAGGGGTGCAGCCACGCGGTGAAAGTCTCTGAACGGCATCTGGCCAGCGCGCTGCTGGTATTGGGGCGGGTGGGACTGACCCCCAAGCGGGTGTATATCATGTCCAGCGACGGCAGTTATAAAGAGGTGCTGTTATGATCTATCTGGACAGCGCCGCCACAACCCTGCAAAAGCCGCCTGCGGTCCTGCGGGCGGCTTCTTACGCCATGGGCCACATGGCCAGTCCCGGACGGGGCGGGCACAGGCCCGCGATGCTGGCCGCCGAGACTGTCTTTGCCTGCCGCGAGACGGCGGCGGAGCTGTTTCATGTGGATGACCCGGAGCAGGTGGTGCTGACCTCCAGCGCCACCCACGGCCTGAATATCGCAATCAAATCCCTGGCGGGACCGGGAGATACGGTGCTGATCTCCGGCTATGAGCACAACGCCGTCACCCGGCCGCTATACGCTATGGGAGCCAGTGTAAGAATAGCCTCGGGGCCCCTGTTTGACCCACAGGCCCTGCTGAGCTCCTTTGAGGCACAGCTCACAGGGGATGTGAAATGCGTGGTCTGCACCCATGTCTCCAATGTGTTCGGCTACATTCTCCCCCTGGAGGAGGTGGCCGCTCTGTGCCGCTTCCGGGGGATTCCCCTGATTGTGGACGCTTCGCAGTCCGCCGGATGTCTCCCCGTACACCTGCGGGAGCTGGGGGCGGCGTTCATAGCCATGCCGGGCCACAAGGGGCTTTATGGTCCCCAGGGTACCGGGCTGCTGCTGTGCGGCGGTGAGGCAGCCCCGCTGATGGAGGGGGGTACCGGAAGCCGCTCTGCGGACCAGGCTATGCCGGACTTTCTGCCCGACCGGTTGGAGGCAGGAACCCACAATGTCCCGGGCGCGGCCGGCCTGCTGGCCGGGCTGCGCTATGTGAAGGCCCGAGGGACCGGCGCCATTTTGGAACAGGAGCGGGCTCTGACTCTGCGGGCGGCCCGGGGGCTGTCCCGGCTGGCCGGTGTGACGGTGTACGCCGCGGCCAACGCGGAACGGCAAGCGGGTGTGCTCTCCTTTAACATTGGCGGCATGGACTGCGAGACGGCGGCCGCGGCGCTGGGGGAGCGGGACATCGCGGTTCGGGCGGGGCTCCACTGCGCGCCCCTGGCTCACCGTTCCGCCGGGACCTTCGAGACGGGGACAGTACGGGCCAGCTTTTCCGCCTTCAACACCCCGGCGGAGGTGGACCGGCTGATTCAGGAGGCCGCCCGCCTGAGCGTATTCCGGCCCTGAACGTATTTCCGGAGCCTGAAGGAAACAGGAGGATGCCGCGGACCGGCAGTGTCCGCAGCGTCCTCCCTTTTTCGGTATTTACGGAAAATTCATCTTCCTGTGCTTGCCAACGGCGGAGGAATACAGTATAATATTGAAGAGTTTGTATTTAGCGCCTGTTCAAAATCTCCAGGCACACCATCTGGACCGGCCTTTTCCGTCCAGCCGCGTCAAAAATGCTCGGAATATATTTAGTATTCCTGCGCTTTTTTCCTGCCGGGCAAAATAATTCCGATTCATCCGACGCACCTGAAGATTCTAGACAGGCTCTTAGACTTGCAGAAAAGCGGCCCGCATGCCCGGAGCGCGGCCGCAAAACCGGCGAAGCCGGTCCGGGGAGATGGGAAAACACATGGAGACCATTGTGGAAACCACGATAAGAGTGGCGGAGGACTTTTGGGGGCGGGTGTGGCCCTTCGGCGTGACCGACCTGATTGACATTCTCATTATGGCGTTTCTCATCTACCGGGTCATTATGCTGATTCGGAGCACCAGCTCCGGGGCGGTGGCCAAGGGGATATTTTTTGTGCTGGCGGCCCTCTGGCTGTCCAGCTCCAACGTCCTGCGGCTGAATACGGTCAACTTCCTGCTGGGGCGGGTGGTGGAATGGGGTGTGCTGGCCCTGGTGATCCTGTTCCAGCCGGAGCTGCGCCGCCTGCTGGAGCAGGTTGGGCGCAGCAGCATCGGCAAGGTCTTTGCCCAGGAGGAGGAGCAGGACGAACTGGAGAGCGCTATCACCCAGACCGTGGAGGCCTATGCCGCCCTGTCCAAGAGCAAGACCGGCGCGCTGATGGTCTTTGAGCGGAAAAATATGCTGGAGGACGCCATTAAGACCGGGACCACATTGGACTGTTCGGTCAGTGCCGAACTGCTGAAAAATCTTTTCTGGAATAAAGCGCCTCTCCATGACGGAGCAGTGATTGTCCGCTCCGGGCGCATTGTGGGGGCGGGCTGTATGCTGCCCATGTCGGGCAACGTGAATCTGTCCCGAGACCTGGGCATGCGCCACCGGGCGGGAATCGGGGCCAGCGAGCAGACCGACGCGGTGGTAGCCATTGTCTCAGAGGAGACAGGCTCCATCTCGGTGGCGGTGGGGGGCATGCTGAAGCGGCATCTGGCCCCGGAGACCCTGGAACGCCTGCTGCGCAACGAGCTTCTGCCCCAGCAGGAGGAGGCCGAGGCCCCCAAGTTTAAGCTCAGCGCCCTGTTCCGGGGCCGGAAGGGAGACAAGGGCGATGTGGAAAAAACTGACGGACAGTAAGACTTTTTATATCGTGCTCTCCCTGGTGGTGGCTTTTGTGCTGTGGCTTTATGTGGGCAGTGAGGTAAACCCGGACACCACCGGCACCGTCTCGGGCATCCGGCTGACTGTCAATGGCCTGGAGCGGCTGGAGGAGCGGGGGCTGATGCTCTCCGGCGGAGCGGACCAGACCGTGACGCTTTTTCTCCAGGGCAAGCGGGACGCCCTGTCCCGCCTGAATAAGAGCAATATCACCGTAACCGTCGATGTGTCCGGCATTACGGAGCCCGGTACGGTAAAGCTGGACTACCGCGTCTCCTATCCTTTGACGGCCCTGGGAGAGGTTATTACCGAGCGGGACAGGCGGCCCGACCAGGTGGAGCTCACCGTCTCCCGCTGGACGGAGAAGCAGGTGGAGGTACGCCTGGCCTTTGACGGCAGCGTGGCGGAGGAATATCAGCTGGGCCAGTTCTCCCTGGCGCCCCAGAGCATTACCATCCGGGGCAGGGAGGAGGTTATCGGCCTCATCAGCCATGCCCAGGTGACGATCTCTGCGGAGGGAATGACAGAGACCTACAGCCAGGAGACCCCCTTTGAGCTCATATGCTTCAACGGCGAGCCGCTGAGCGCGGCCCTGGCCGCGGAGGTGGAGACGGAGGAAAAGACCATCCTCACTACACTGCCGGTGGTCAAGCTGAAGGAGGTCCCCCTGACAGTGGAGCTGATTGCCGGCGGCGGAGCCACCGGCGAGGACGCCGTGGTGGACATCGAGCCCAAGACCATCATGGTCTCCGGTGCTCCCGACGACCTGGAGGGGCTGAAGGAGATCAAACTGGATCCCGTTGAGCTGTATAACATCTACCGCACCAATACCCTGACCCGGGCCATCAATCTGGCCCCGGAGCTGACCAATGTCAGCGGCCTGAACGAGGCGGAAGTCACCGTTACCATCCAGGGACTGGCCACCCGGGACATTGAGGCCAGCAATATTGAGATTATCAACGTCCCTGACGGCTATACGGCGGACAAGGTGACGCTTACCAGCACCATCCAGATTCGGGGCAGCCAGGAGGCGGTAGACGCGGTTCTGCCCTCCCAGCTGCGCATTGTGGCCGACCTGAAGGACGTCAATGTGGTGTTGGGCAGCCAGACAGTCCCGGTAAAGGTCTACCTGGACGGCAGCAGCGATGTGGGAGTTATGGGAAACAGCAATATTGTGATATCCATCGCTCAGGCGGAGTGACAAAATTTGACGGCAGAGCGCGGAGGAGCCTATGGTTCAGACAGCGAAAGTGACGAAAGTTTTACCGGACGGACGGGCGGAGGTATCGGTGCGCCGGCAGTCGGCCTGCGGCCACGACTGCTCTAAATGCGGCGGCGGGTGCTCCGAAATGATGGTAAGCGCTACGGTAGCGGTTATTGCGGACAATCCGGTGCGGGCCCTGCCCGGCGACAGTGTGACGGTGGAGTCCTCCACCGGACGTATCCTGGGAGCAGCCGTTGTGGTATATCTGGTGCCCTTTCTCCTCTTTTTCCTGGGGTACTTCCTGGGGGCGGGGCGGTCTGAGGGGGTGGGCGCGGCTCTGGGCGGAGTCGGCTTTGCCGCGGGCGTGGCCCTGGCGGTGCTGGCCGACCGCCGCATGCGCAGAGGCCGGGCCATCACCTTCCGCATCACCGCTATCGGGCCGGAGACCTGATGTTCGGTTATGTCAGACCCCACCGGGATGAGCTGAAGGTCCGGGAGCTGCGGGACTACGAGGCTCTCTACTGCGGCCTGTGCCACGCTTTGGGCAGGCGCCACGGTTTTTGGGCACGGTTCTTTCTCAACTACGATTTTACCTTTCTGGCCATGGTGCTGGACCAGGGGACGGGACGTCCGGAGCTGGAGCGGCGGCGCTGTCCCGCACGGCTGTGGTGCACGAAGAAATACTGCGCCTCCTCCGGCGGACTGGCGGCAGCGGCAGATGCCGGGACCATTCTCACCTACTGGAAGCTCCGGGACACGGTCCGGGACGGCGGCTTCTGGAGCCGGCTGGCGGGCCGGGCGCTCTCTTTGGCGCTCCGTCCGGCCTACCGGCGGGCGGAGCGGCTGCGTCCGGAGTATGACCGGACGGTGCGCACCTGTCTGGAGGAGCTGCATGCTCTGGAGGACGGCCGGTGTCCCTCCCTGGACCGGACAGCGGACACCTTTGCCAGGATTCTGAGCGCCGCCGCCCCCTCCGGTGAGGGAACGGCCCGCGGCCGTGCGCTGGAACAGCTCTTGTACCACCTGGGCCGCTGGATCTATCTGGTGGATGCCTGGGACGACCTGGAGGAGGACCGGCAGAGGGGCGCGTACAACCCCATTGCCGCCCGCTTTCCCGGGACGGAGGAGGACAACCGGTCTTATCTGCGCACTACGCTGGGGCACTCCCTGAATCTGGCCCGGTCTGCCTGGGCTCTGCTGGAACCGGGCCCCTGGGGGCCGCAGGTGGATAACATCCTGTATCTGGGGCTGCCTTTGGTGGAAGAGTTGGTTTTTACCGGCCGCTGGAAGGCCGTTAAAAAGAGAAAGCAATAGGAGAAGAAGCGATGAGCGACCCTTACAGCGTGCTCGGGGTGAGTCCCGACGCCAGCGACGAGCAGATCAAGCGGGCTTACCGGGAACTGGCCCGAAAATATCATCCGGACAACTATCAAAACAATCCCCTGGCGGACCTGGCTGAGGAGAAGATGAAGGAGATTAACCAGGCCTATGACAGCATCACCAAAATGCGCAGCGGGGGCTCCGGCGGCTATCAGACGCAGGGGAGCTATCAGAGCCAAAGCGCCTATCAGCAGCGGAATTCCTCCGGCAGGACGGTATATGAGCAGGCGCGCCAATGCATCAATCTGGGAGACCTGAGCCGGGCGGAGCAGCTGCTGCGCTCGGTCCCGGGCCAGGATGCGGAATGGCACTTTCTCACGGGCTCCATCGCCTACCGCAAGGGGTGGCTGGATGAGGCCACCCAGCATTTTCAGATGGCCTGTAATCTGGACCCCTCCAACGGGGAGTACCGGCAGGCGGTCATGATGATGCGCCAGGGGGGACAGGCGTACCGCCCCTATGGCTACGGCGGGGGCGGCATAGACACCTGCGACCTGTGTACCATGTGCATGTGCATGAACTGTATGTGCGGCGGCTGCGGACACTGATTCATGAGACAGCGTGAATTGAAACACACCGCTGCCGGCCGGACGGCGGCGGCGGGCGTGCTGGGCGGACTGTCCCTGCTGACGCTGTACGCCGCAGCGCTGGCTCCGGCCGGGCGGCTGGGACTTGTGGCGGCGGCGGGCGTCTTTCCGGCGGGGGCGGTGGTCTCCTGCGGTTTGGGAACGGGATTTCTGTGCTATGGCGCCGCGGGTCTGCTGGGCCTGCTGCTCCTGCCGGAAAAGTCCGGAGCGGTGCTGTATCTGCTCTTTTTCGGCCTGTGGCCCATGGTAAAAAGCCTCATTGAGCGGCTGGGCAGTCTGCCGCTGGAGCTTGCCTGCAAGCTGGCCTGCTTCAACGGCGTGCTTACGCTGCTGTGGTTTGCCCTGCGGGAGGTGCTGCTGCCCTTCCTGCCGCCGGTGCTTGTGAATGTATGGGCGGTCTATCTGGCGGGCAGCGCGGCTTTTCTGGTCTATGACCTGGGCTTTTCCAAGCTCATTACCTTTTATACCGTCCGAATTGACAGGGTGTTGCGGAAAACGGCATAGTCTGGTATAATAGCCCTGCGGCTGAGGGTCAGGAATCCGGCGGATTCGCTCTGTGGCTCTCCGCCGGGAAAATCAACGCGAAAAGGGAGGCGTTTCCCTTGGTGAAGAGCATGACGGGCTATGGCAGGGGAGAAGCGGTGCTCCGGGGCCGGCCCATTACGGTGGAGCTGCGCTCGGTGAACAACCGCTATCTGGACTGCGCCATTAAGATGCCCCGTATCTATGTATTTGCGGAGGACGCACTGAAAAGCCGGGTGCAGGCCCACATCTCCCGGGGCAAGGTGGATGTGTTTGTGACCATCGGCCCCTCTGAGCGCGGCGATGTGGCCATATCGGTAAATGAGCCCGTGGCCGACGGCTATTATCAGGCACTGTGCAGTTTGCGGGACAGATATAGTCTGCGGGACGATATTTCGGTGTCTCTGCTCTCCCGTTTTCCAGATGTATTCCTGGTGGAAAAGAGCCAGGAGGACCTGGAGGCCATGTCTGCCGACATCTGCGCCGTGCTGGAACTGGCACTGAAGGATTTTGACGCCATGCGGGAGCGGGAGGGGGAGAAGCTCCGCCTGGATGTAGAGAGCCGGGCCCGGACGATTTCCGAGCTGACCGCCAGGGTGGAGGAGCGGGCCCCCGGCATTGTGGCCGACTACCGCGCCCGGCTGTCGTCCAAAATGGCTGAGGTGCTCCAGAATACGCAGCTGGACGAAAACCGTATTCTCACGGAGGCGGCCATTTTCGCCGACAAGGTGGCGGTGGACGAGGAGCTGGTGCGTCTGCGCAGCCACCTGTCCCAGCTGGAGCACATGCTGGCCCAGGGGGGCATTTTAGGCCGGAAGCTGGACTTCCTGATTCAGGAGTTCAACCGGGAGGCCAACACCATTGGCTCCAAATGCAGCGACATCGAGACCGCCGGATATGTGGTGGACATGAAAGCGGAGATTGAAAAAATCCGGGAACAGATCCAGAACATTGAGTGAGGCGGTGCCGGAGATGAAACTCATCAATATTGGATTTGGCAATATGGTCTCGGCCGGACGGCTGATCGCCATTGTGAGCCCGGAATCAGCCCCCATCAAGCGCATGGTCCAGGAGGCCAGGGACCGCGGGGTGCTGATTGACGCCACGTACGGCAGGCGGACCAGGGCGGTGCTGGTGATGGACAGCGGACATATTGTACTCTCCGCCCTCCAGCCGGAGACGGCGGCGGGACGCTTGGGCGGACGGGACCAGGGGGCCGCGCCGGAGGAGGTGGAGGAACTGTGAAGCAGAAGAAAGCCAGGGGACAGCTGATAGTTCTCTCGGGTCCCTCGGGGGTAGGGAAGAGCACAGTGATCTCCGAGCTGCTGAGCGAGCGTACGGACATCTATTTTTCCGTCTCCTTCACCACCCGCGCCCCGCGGGTGGGTGAGGCCGACGGAGTGAACTATTATTTTGTCAGCCGGGACGATTTTGAGGGCATGATTGCGCGAAATGAGCTGCTGGAATACGCGGAATATGTCCATAATTACTACGGCACCTCTCTGCGTCTGATCCAGGAGAAGCTGGAGCAGGGGATTGACGTGCTGCTGGATATTGAAGTCCAGGGGGCCGCCAAGGTCCGCGCCCGGTGCCCGGAGGCCGTGCTGATTTTCATTGTCCCGCCCTCCTTTGAGGAGCTGTCCCGCCGTCTGCATGGCCGGGCCACTGACCAGGAGGAGGTTATTCAGGGGCGGCTCACCAAGGCCCGGGAGGAGTACCGGGAAATTCCCCATTATGATTACCTGGTGGTCAACGACAAGGTGTCTGAGGCCGCGGCGGAGATCACCGCGATTTTAATGGCGGAGGACTGCCGCACGCAAAACCGCCTGCATCTGGTGGAAGGCGTTTAACGCCCGGCCGCCTCTGCATCTAAAATGAACGAAGAAGGAGCCTGATGGAACCATGATGCTAGAACCCCCTATGAATCAGCTGCTGAACCAGGTGCCCAGCCGCTATATGCTGGTGAACGTGGTAGCCCAGCGCGCCCGCCAGATTGCCAGCAGCGCGGAGACCTCCGGTATCCCCCTGGACGAGAAGCCCGTAACCCTGGCCATCCACGAGGTAGCCGACGGGCAGCTGGACCTGGAGGACCATTCCCCCGAGGAACCGGAAGATGGAGTACTGTAGGGAACATCTGAAGCAGCAGAAGGGACGCAAGAAGGCGGGCACAGCAGTTTTTCTGGTCGTCGGAGTTCTGATGATTCTGATAGGAGGGTTTGCGCTCTTCGCTTTTGCGGTGGCAGAGCACAGCCCCGGCATTGCGGGGGTTGTGGCTGCGTCGCTGCTGCTGGTTCTGCCGGGGCTTCTCTGTCTTTGGCAGGTGGTCCGCCGGACAAAACAGAACCGCGGTTTGACAGACCCGGAAAACAGCCGACTGGTGCAGTCCATCCGCCGGGAGCTTCCGCCGGAGCAGGCCGGCCTTCCTTTGGAACAGGTCTTTGCCCTTGTGGACCGGGACCTGGCGGAAGGACAGCACCTGGGCAATGCTGTTGTCGGGCGGGACTGGGCGCTGATAGCGGACCTGGCGGTCCGGGCGGAACACATCCTGGGCATTTTTTTGACCGTCCGCGCGGCCCGTTCCGGCGGCCTCTATGTGAGCAGCTATGAGCTCACGGTCTGCAATGCACGGCGGGAGTGCGCCTCGGCGGTGTTTCTCGACAGCAAGAAGGCAGATGCCTGCCGGGACGCCCTGTACACCATGGCCCCCGGCGCGGCGCGGGGTGGAAATGCGGAGCTGGTCAGACTGCTGGCCGCGCCGGAGGAAGCCCTGCAGAAGTGGAACGAGAAGATCATGCGGCAATAAACACATGAATTCACCACATGCGCGTTGCAGAGGGGAACAGCTTTGCAGCGCGCTTTTTACGGGAAGAGAGGGATGCGGATGGATACGGTTACGGTGGCTAAGGCCGCCCTGAAAGCCGCCACCTATGCCATCGACAAGCCCTATGACTACGACATTCCCCGGGAACTGCTGCCCCAGCTGCGACCCGGCATGCGGGTAATCCTCCCCTTTGGGCCGGGCAGCCGCCGGACAGAAGGCATTGTGCTGGCGCTGGAGGAAGGCCGCGCCGCCGACCCCAGGCGGAAGAGCATCCTTGCCCTGCTGGACGACGGGCCGGTGCTGGACGCCCAGGCCATTCAGCTGGCCCTGTGGATGCGGGAGCGGTGGTTCTGCACCGTATATGACGCGGCCCGGGCCATGCTGCCTGCCGGTCTGTACTTCTCCCTCCAGGACCGTTATGTGCTGGCGGAGGGGGCGGACCGGGAGAGCGCCTATGCCGCGGCGGGCCGCAGTGAGCACGCCCGGCGGATTTTGGAGCTGATCTTTGCCGCCGGAAGCGCGGAGGTCCGGCAGCTCCGGGAGCTTTTTGGCGCCAAGGACCCCAATCCGGCCCTGAAGCTGTTGACGGACCGGGGTATTCTGCGCCTGGAGACCAGCGCCTCACGGGGCGTTGGGGATAAAACGGAACAGGTGGCCTCCCTGCGGGTGCCGCCGGAGGAGGCTATTGCCCAGGTGACATCTAAGCGGCGGAGCGCTTCTCTGCGCTACGCGGTGGTGGAGCTGCTCTGCACCGTAGGCAGGGCATCCACCAAGGAGCTCTGCTATTTTACCGGGGCCAGCCGGAGCACGCTGCGCTCTCTGGAAAAAAGCGGGCTGATTGTCCTGGAACAGCGGGAGGTCCTACGACGGACTGTGCCGGATGAGGTGGAGCCGGCGCCGCCTCCGGTGCTCAATGGAGAGCAGGAGGCGGCGTTTCAGGGGCTGAACGGGCTGGCCGCCGCCGGTCGGCCTGCCGTCGCCCTTCTTTACGGTATTACGGGGAGCGGCAAGACGCAGGTGTATATCCGCCTGATCCATGAGACTCTGTCGCGGGACCGCACCGCTATGGTGCTTGTACCGGAGATTGCACTGACACCCCAGCTCCTGCGGATTTTTACCGCTCAGTTCGGAGATGAAATCGCGGTTCTGCACTCCTCCCTGCGGGCGGGGGAACGATATGACCAGTGGAAGCGGGTGCGCTCCGGCCAGGCCAGGGTGGTAATCGGAACCCGCTCGGCGGTATTTGCCCCATTGCAGCGGCTGGGACTGGTCATTCTGGATGAGGAACAGGAATATTCCTATAAATCGGAACAGGTTCCGAAATATCATGCCCGGGATGTGGCAAAATACCGCTGCAACCAGAGCGGAGCGCTGCTGGTGCTGGGCTCCGCCACTCCGTCGGTGGAGAGTATGTACCTGGCTAGGACGGGGGTGTACCATCTGTTCACCCTGTCCAGGCGCTATAATGAGTGTGCTCTGCCCCAAGTGACCATTGCGGACATGAAGGAGGAGCTGCGCGCAGGCAACGGCGGCTGTCTCAGCGCCCCGTTGCGGAGGGCCCTGGAGGAAAATCTGCTGGCGGGGGAGCAGAGCATCTTATTTCTCAACCGCCGGGGGGCCAGCCGCATGGTCTCCTGCGGAGAGTGCGGCAGTGCGCCCGTCTGTCCCCGCTGCTCGGTGCACCTGACCTATCACTCGGCCAACGGACGGCTGATGTGCCACTACTGCGGGCACTCGGAGCCCCTGCCCGCCGTCTGCCCGCAGTGCGGCGGCACGCTGAATTTTATCGGTGTGGGCACCCAGAAGGTAGAAGAGGAGCTGGCGGAGGTATTCCCGGGCGTCCGGGTGCTGCGCATGGATACGGACACGGTCTCCGCCTCTCAAAGCCATGAAAAGCTCCTGTCCCAGTTTGAGCGGGAGCGGGTGCCCATTCTGGTGGGCACCCAGATGGTGGCCAAGGGATTGGATTTTGAAAATGTGACCCTGGTGGGGGTTATGGCCGCCGACCTGTCCCTCTATATAGATGACTACCGGGCAGGCGAGAGAACCTTTTCCCTGCTGACCCAGGTGGTGGGCCGGGCGGGGCGGGGGAGCAAGCTGGGCCGGGCGGTGATTCAGACCTATACCCCGGAAAACGAGGTGGTCCTCTGTGCGGCGGCGCAGGACTATGACAGCTTTTATGAGCAGGAGATTACTCTGCGGCAGGTGCGGGGGTGCCCGCCCTTCCGGGACCTGTTTGTGCTGACGGCCTCGGGGCTGTCGGAACCGGCGGTGCTGTCCGCCTGTATGCGCCTGCGGCGGGCCCTGGAGGAATGGCTCCGGCGTCCGGAGCTCCGCGGGGTGGCCGCCCAGCTGCTGGGACCGGCTCCCGCGAGCGTGGCCAAGGTCAACGACCGCTACCGCTACCGGCTGACCCTGGCCTGCCGGAATACGAAACCGGTGCGGGCAATGGTGGCCTATCTGGTGCGCTGTGCCCAAAAAGACAAAGAAAACCGAGGGGTGTCCGTATCGGCGGACGTGAACCCTGTTGACGGATAGAAGGGAACTTTTATATGAATATAGAACGGAGAGAGAAAAACGGCCGGACTGTGGCCTGTGTATACAGCGCTGTCCCTGTCGTCTGCGACGTACAGTCGGCTCTGGATCTGCTGATGCGCGTCCGGTACGAGGCCGAAAGCACCTGCCTGTGTATCAACAAAGAGGCATTCTGCCAGGACTTTTTCGTGCTGAGCAGCGGAATTGCAGGGGAGATTCTGCAAAAATTTGTTACCTATCAGACCAAGCTGGCCATTTACGGCGACTATTCCCGCTATACCAGCAAGCCGCTCCGGGACTTTATTCGGGAGAGCAACGAGGGGAAACAGATCTTTTTCCCCCAGAGTGCGGATGAGGCCCTGGAGCGGCTGACCGAGGCGGATGGACAAACATAAGGAGGGACCATAGCATGGCTCTGCGCAGTATTTTGACGGATAAAGACCCCAGTCTGCATAAAACCTGCCGTCCGGTAACAAAATTTGACCAGCGGCTCCACGACCTGCTGGACGACCTGAAGGAAACCCTGGCCGAGGCGGGAGGCGCAGGTCTGGCGGCTCCCCAGGTCGGCATTCTCCGGCGGGTGGCCATTGTGGTGGACGGCCAGGAGCAGATGCTGGAGCTGGTAAACCCGGAAATTCTTCAGGAGGACGGGGAGCAGGACGGGTTTGAGGGCTGTCTGTCGGTGCCCGACCGCTGGGGCAAGGTGAAGCGGCCCCAGCACGTCGTTGTCCGGGCCCAGGACCGGAACGGGGCGTTTTTCCAGGTGGAGGGGGAAGAGCTGGTGGCCCGGTGCTTCTGCCACGAGCTGGAGCACCTGGACGGCATTGTTTTTACCGACCACACCGACCAGCTGTATACCAGCGAGGAGCTGGACGAGATTCTGGCGGGTGAGGAGGAAGAGGCGCAGGGGAGCCGTCGCCGTCGCCGGAAGGAGCGCCGGGGCAGATGAGAATTTTGTTTATGGGCACGCCGGACTTTGCCGTTCCCTCCCTGGAGGGGCTGCTCAAAGCCGGGCACCAGGTCTGCGGTGTGTTTACCCAGCCGGATAAGCCCAAAAACCGGGGCATGAAGCTGCTGCCCACGCCGGTCAAGGTGTGCGCCCAGGCCCACAATATCCCGGTGTATCAGCCGGTCAAGCTGCGGGACGGCACGGCGCTGGAGCTGATTGAGGAGCTGGCTCCGGAGCTGATTGTGGTGGCGGCTTATGGGCGCATTCTGCCTGACGAGATTCTGGAGTACCCCGCCAGGGGGTGTATCAATGTGCACTCTTCTCTGCTGCCCCGCTACCGGGGGGCGGCCCCCATTAACTGGGCGGTGCTCAACGGTGATGAGATAACCGGCGTTACCATTATGCACATGGCCGCAGAGCTGGACGCCGGGGATATCATCGCCCAGAGGTCCACCCCCATCGGCCCCCGGGAGGATGCCTGGCAGCTGTATTGCCGCCTGGCGGAGCTGGGCGGGGAGCTGCTGGCGGAGACCGTGGCCGCAATAGCGGCCGGAACTACCTCACGCACCCCGCAGGACCATGCTCGGTCCACGCTGGCCCCCATGCTGACCAAAGATCTCTCCCCGATGGACTGGGGCCGTCCGGCCCAGGCGCTCCATAACCAGGTCCGGGGGTTGATCCCCTGGCCTGCCGCCGTGACGGAACTGGGGGGCAAGCGCTGTAAAGTATATTCCGCTGTCCCAGAGAGTACCCTCGTATCCGCCCGCCCCGGCGCGATTCTGGAGGCGGGGAAAACAGGGATTCTGGTGGCCTGTGCCGGCGGAACGGCTCTGCGCATTCTGGAGCTCCAGCCTGACGGCGGCAAACGCATGAAAGCCGCCGATTATCTGCGGGGCCACCCGCTGGAACTGGGCTGAACCGGCGCAATTTTGAGAAAGGAATCAATCTATGCCCTTTTTCTATCGTTTCGATGTCTATTACTGGGTTCTCCTGGTTCCGGCCATGGTGATCGCGCTGGTGGCGCAGGTGCGGGTATCCACCACGTTTAACCGCTGGTCCAGGGTGTCCAGCGGCCGCGGGCTTACCGGAGCCGGTGCCGCGGAAGCGGTGCTCCGCTTTCACGGCGTATATGATGTGCGTATTGAACGGGTATCCGGTCGGCTGAGCGACCACTATGATCCCCGGGACAATGTGATCCGCCTTTCCGATTCGGTCTACGGGGTAAATTCCGTGGCGGCGGTGGGGGTGGCGGCCCACGAGGCGGGCCACGCGGTACAGTATGCCCAGGGCTACGGCCCCATCCGGGTGCGCTCCGCCATCATCCCTCTGAGCAATATTGGCTCTCAGCTGTCCATTATTTTTATTTTGATCGGTCTGTTTTTGTACTCGCAGACGCTCTTTGGCATCGGTGTGGTGCTTTTCTCCCTGGCGGTGGCGGGTCAGCTTGTCACCCTGCCGGTGGAGTTCAATGCCTCCCGGCGGGCCCTTGCCACCCTGGAGAGCGGTGGATTCTTGGAAGACCAGGAGCTGCGGGGGGCAAAGAAAGTCCTCTCCGCTGCGGCTATGACCTATGTGGCGGCGCTGCTGGTTTCCCTGGCTCAGCTGCTGCGGTTTGTGCTGGCCTTTGGCGGTCGGCGGAGGGATTGAACATGAGGGAGAGCTCCGCCAGAGAGACAGCGCTGCGGGTTCTCTCAGCCTGCGCCCGCCAGGGCGCCTGGTCGGACGGCTTTTTAAAAAGAGCTCTGCGGGAGGCCGGACTGGACGGGCGGGACGCGGCCCTGGCCACCCGTCTGTGCTTCGGCGTGCTTCAAAACCGCATGCTTTTGGATTTTTACCTGTCAGGGCTGTGTGCCATGAGGCTGGAAAAGCTGGAGGAGCAGGTGCTGGAGTGCCTGCGGCTGGGGGCCTATCAGCTTCTGTATCTGGACCGGGTGCCGGACAGCGCGGCGGTGAACGAGTCGGTGAAGCTGGCCCGGCGCTATGCCAGGAATCCCCGGGCGGCGGGGCTGGTAAACGGCGTTCTGCGGAATTTGTCCCGCCAAAAGGGACATCTCCCGGAGCCGCCCGGCGACGCCGTCCGGTACAGCCATCCGGACTGGCTGGCGGAGGCCTTTGCGGAGCGGCTGGGCCGGGAGGGGGCGCTCCGGCTGATGGAGGCGGACAACACCCAGCCGCCTGTCTGCGCGCAGGTGAACACCTGCCGTTTTACCAGCGGCCAGGTGCGGGAGTGCCTGGAGGCCCAGGGGGTGGAGGCCTCGCCCCATCCCTGGCTGGCGGACTGCCTGCTGCTGAACGGCACAGGAAACATAGAGCGGTTGGATGCCTTCCAAAAGGGGATGTTTTACATTCAAGACCCGGCGGCCAGGCTTTCGGTGCTGGCGGCGGAGCCCGGAGCGGGTATGCAGGTGTTGGACGCCTGCGCCGCCCCCGGCGGGAAATCCTTCGCGGCGGGGATTGCTATGGGGGACAGGGGGAATATTTTTTCCTGCGACATCCACCCCCACAAGCAGAAACTGATTGAGGCGGGGGCCCGGCGGCTGGAGCTGTCCTGTATCCGGGCACAGACCTTGGACGCGAAGATGGGAAAAGAAGAATACCTTCACAGATTCGACCTGGTGATTGCCGATGTGCCCTGCTCGGGGCTGGGCATTATCCGCAAAAAACCGGACATCCGCTATAAGGACCCGGCTCCTCTGGAACACCTGCCCCGGGTTCAAAGCGCTATTTTGGACAATGTGGCCCGGTATGTAAAGCCGGGCGGCCGCTTGCTCTATGCCACCTGCACCCTGCTGGAGCGGGAAAATGAGGGGGTTGTGAACGCCTTTCTTGACAGGTGTTCAGACTTTACATGTGAGCCGTTTCAGCTGCCGGAGCCCATTGGAGCCGTACCGGAGGGCATGCTGACCCTCTGGCCCCATATTCACGGCACCGACGGATTTTTTATGGCCCGGCTCAAACGGAAGGACATGCTCAAATGAGCGCCTGCACCCCGCGTTCCAGCCAAAGCGACGGGCTCTCCGGGGTATGCCGGAGTGTTCAAAGCTATGCTACAGGGAGGGAGCCCTTATGACCGATTTAAAATCCATGGATCTGTCCCGGATGACGGCTTTCTTTCAGGAGCTGGGGGAGCCCCCGTTTCGGGCCAGGCAGGTTTTTCAATGGCTCCACCGGGGAGCGCGGTCCTTTGATGAGATGACCAATCTGTCCAGGTCCCTGCGGGAGACGCTGTCCCGTCAGTGCTTCATCACTGTGCCGGCGGTGGAGCGCAGGCAGGTAGACCCCAAAGACGGGACCGTCAAATATTTGTGGCGGCTGAGGGACGGAAGCTGCATTGAAACGGTTTTGATGCGCTATCATCATGGGAATACTGTATGTATCTCCTCTCAGGTGGGGTGCCGTATGGGGTGTGCCTTCTGCGCCTCCACCCTGGGGGGGAAGGTGCGGGACCTGACCCCCGGCGAAATGCTGGACCAGGTGCTCTTTACCCAGATGGACTCGGGCGCCCCGGTGAGTAACATTGTCCTCATGGGGATTGGAGAGCCTCTGGACAATTTTGATGGAGTGCTCCGCTTTTTGGAGCTGGTGAACAGCCCTGAGGGACTGAACATAGGGATGCGCCATATCTCCCTGTCCACCTGCGGACTGATCGAAAAAATTGACAAGCTGGCCGGGTATCGGTTACAATTGACTTTATCGGTGTCGCTCCATGCGCCGGACGACGAGACCCGTTCCCGGCTGATGCCGGTGAACCACTCCACGGGGGTGGAACAGCTGCTGGCCGCCTGCCGCCGCTATTTTGACGCCACCGGGCGGCGCATCTCCTATGAATACGCCATGATTGACGGTGTGAACGACGCCGACTGGCAGGCCGGCCTTTTGGCCCGGCATCTAAAAGGTACAGGCAGCCATGTGAATCTGATTCCCCTGAACCGGGTGGAGGAGAGCCCTTTCCAACCCAGTCGGAGGACGGCGGCGTTTCAAAAGCAGCTGGAGGCCCAGGGGATTACGGCCACAATCCGGCGCAGGCTGGGCGGCGGAATTGACGCCTCCTGCGGCCAGCTCCGCCGCAGAACTATGCGGGAGGGACAAGCGACGTAAGCCGCGGGGCGGGCGGATTCCGCTCTGCCGCTCAGATAAACCGGATACGGACATGCGCTGCGGAGGCGGCGCGGGAAAGAAGGCGATTCATAATGATACATGCGTGGGGAATCACGGACAAAGGGGCGGTACGCCCCCAAAATCAGGACGGTTTTTACCTGGACATCCCCTCGGAGCAGTTGGCAGTGGGGGTGGTGTGCGACGGCATGGGGGGCGCGCGGGCGGGCAATATCGCCAGCCTGATTGCGGTAGAGACCTTTGTGGATGCCCTTCAGAACCTTCAGGAGGGGGTGGAGCTGCCGCCGGGAGCGGTGCTGACCCAGGCAGCGGAGGCCGCCAACAGCGCGGTTTACCGCCGGGCCCTGGAGGACCCGGACTGCCGGGGCATGGGCACCACCATGGTAGCCGCCATGGTGGTGGAGCAGACGGCCTATCTGCTGAATATCGGGGACAGCCGGTGCTATTACATCTCCGGCGAGGGGATCCAGCGGGTGACGCGGGACCACTCGGTGGTGGAGGACATGGTGGCCCGGGGGGACATCACCCCCGAGGAGGCCCGTACACATCCCAGAAAGAACCTGATCACCCGGGCGCTGGGCTCGGAGCCGCGGGTGCGGGCGGACCTGTATGAGCAGAACCTGACGCCGGGAGATTTTCTGCTGCTCTGCTCCGACGGACTGAGCAACGTGGTGACGGACCAGGAGCTGCTCTATGAGGTCCTCCACGGCGGGGAGCCGGAGGGCTGCTGCCGGCGCCTGCTGGACATCACCCTGTCCAGAGGCGCGCCCGACAATGTGACCGCCGTTCTGATCGAAATCCAGTAAAAGGGGGTAATGGACTATGGACCAATACATAGGGAAATTACTCGACAACCGCTATGAGATTCTGGAGCGTATCGGCGTGGGCGGCATGGCCGTGGTGTACAAGGCCCGGTGCCACCGCCTGAACCGCTTGGTTGCGGTGAAGATTCTGAAAGAGGATCTGGCCCAGGACGCGGAGTTCCGCCGCCGTTTTCACGACGAGTCCCAGGCCGTAGCCATGCTCTCCCATCCGAATATCGTAGCCGTATACGATGTATCCCGCGCCTCCGAGCTGGACTATATCGTCATGGAACTGATTGACGGCATCAGCCTCAAGCAGTATATGCAGAAGAAAGGGGGCAAGCTCTCCTGGCGGGAGGCCCTGCACTTCATTACCCAGATTATGAAGGCTCTTTCCCATGCTCACAGCCGGGGTATCATTCATCGGGACATCAAACCCCACAATATGATGGTCCTGCGGGACGGAAGCCTGAAGGTGGCCGATTTCGGCATTGCCAGAGTGACCTCCGCTGCCCAGGCGACCCTTACTCAGGAGGCGCTGGGCTCGGTCCACTATATCTCCCCCGAGCAGGCCAGGGGAAGCCGCATTGATGCCCGCAGCGATATCTATTCTGCCGGCGTGGTGCTCTACGAGATGATCACCGGACGGCTGCCCTATGAGGGGGAATCCCCCGTATCGGTGGCTATCCAGCACATCAACTCCATTCCGCTCTCTCCCCGGGAGCTGGACCCGGATATTCCGGAGGCGCTGGAGGCCATTACCATGAAGGCCATGTGCTCCGATGTGGGGCAGCGGTATGTCTCCGCCGACGCTATGCTGGCTGACCTGGAGGAGTTCCGCAAAAATCCCAGCATCAACTTTGACTATACGCCCGCCGACCTGTCGGTGGAGGACGGAGAGGAGCCCACCCAGGTGCTGGGAGCCAATACCCCGCACACTGTCCGGCAGCAGCCTCCCCGCAGACCCCGGGAGGAGGCTCCTCCGCCGCCCGCCCGCCGCAGACCCCGGCCGGTGGAGGACGACTATTACGACGACGACCAGGGGGGCAGCCGCCTGCCCATGGTGTTGGCCGTGGTCGCGATCATTATCTTTCTGGCAGGAATGGGATATTTTCTCTGGGTGTCCTTCTTCAGCGGACTGTTCGGCACTCAGACCACAAAGAGCTACAATGTCCCCAGCCTGATCGGGCAGACCGTGGCGGAGGCCCAGGTCCGGCCCGACGTGATAGAGGCGCAGTTCCAGATTGTGGAGGGCGGTTCTGCGGACAGCACCCTGCCCGCAGGACAGATCGTGGCGCAGTCCCCGGACTCAGGGCTCAACGCCTCCGCCGGAAGTACGATCACCGTCACGGTCAGCAACGGTTCCAACGCATCGGCGCCGGAGGAGACCATGCCGGACCTCTATAACAGCGACTACCGCTCTGCGGAGTCCATTCTGCGCCGCCTGGGATTCAGCCGGGAGGCGGGAAACCTGACCATACAGGAGGAGAACTCGGAGGATATCACAAAGGATTACGTGCTCCGCCAGAGCCCCGAGGCCAAGACACCTATGGGAGAGGTGGAGACTGTGACCCTGGTGGTCAGCCTGGGGCCGAAGGTTGAACCGGTTACGGTGATCAATTTTGTCACCATGCTGGAGTCCGACGCCCGGGAAGCTGCCGGGGAGCTGGGCCTTCCGGTGACGGTCAGCGAGGCTTTCGACCCCACCATCGAGGCCGGACGCGTCTGTTATCAGAGCATTCAGCCCGGCACCGAGGTACAGAAGGGACAGAGCATCGGCCTGCGGGTGAGCAAGGGACCTGATCCGGCCACCTCGCCTACTCCGGAGCCCACGCCGGAACCCACCCCGGAGCCCACACCCACGCCTGCCCCGAACGGGGGAGTTGCCGGAACCACCTATTCCGTTCCGGTGGAGCTGCCCAGCGACGGCCGGGAGACGGTGCAGGTGCGGATTGTCGTGGGGGAGACAGAGGCGTATAACCAGCCCATGAACACGGTTCTGGGAAGGGTGAATATCCCGGTAACGGGTGCCGGAATGCAGACCATCACGGTCTATATTGACGGCGAGCAGCTTAAAACCATTGAATACAATTTTAACCCCTGATATGGAGGGGACGATTTTAAAGGCGCTCAGCGGCTTCTACTATGTGGACTGCGGCGGGGCTTTGGTCCGGTGCCGGGCCAGGGGACGATTCCGCCACGAGAAGGTTACGCCCCTGGTGGGAGACCATGTGGCTTTTACCCCTTTGGAGGAGGGAACCGGCATTTTGGACCGGCTGCTTCCCCGGAAAAACGAGTTCTATCGTCCGGCAGTGGCCAATATCGACCAGCTGGTGGTGGTGGCCTCCGGCGCGGTGCCGGTGACGGACCCTTTCCTGATTGACCGCGTAACGGCCATTGCGGAGCACCGAAACTGCGGCTGTCTTATTTGTATCAATAAATGCGACCTGAACGAGGGGGAGGAGCTCCGCCGGATCTATCAGGCGGCGGGGTTTCCCACCCTCCAGGTCAGCGCCGAAACGGGACAGGGGATTCCCGCTCTGGCGGAGGCCATATCCGGCAAGGTGTCTGCCTTTACGGGGAATTCGGGCGTGGGTAAGTCCAGCATCCTCAACGCGCTGGAGCCGGGCTTCTGCCTTCCGGTGGGAGAAATCTCCGACAAGCTGGGGCGCGGACGGCACACTACCCGCCACGTGGAGCTTTTTCGCCTGAAAAATGGGGCAATTGTGGCGGATACGCCGGGCTTTTCTTCCTTTGACGGGGATTTTTCCGAGGGAATGCGCCCGGAAATGCTGCCGGAGGCTTTTCGGGAGTTCCGGCCATATTTAGACCAGTGCCGTTTCATTGGATGCTCACATGTAAAGGAAAAAGGCTGTGCAGTGCTGGCGGCGCTGGCAGAGGGAAAAATCCCCTCCAGCCGCCACGCCAGCTATGTTCGGCTGTACCAGCAGGCCAAAGAGGTATGTCCATGGGAACAAAGGGAGCACTGATTTTGGGCTCGGCGCCCTTCGGGGATGGGAGATTTCTGCGGCCCTATCTGGCGGCGGGGGAGTGGATGGTGCTCTGTGCGGACGGCGGCATCCGCAACGCCCGTGCCGCGGGATTAAAGCCGGATCTGCTGATTGGGGACTGGGACTCCGGCGGTGCGCCGGACCCGGATGTGCCCTGCATCACCCTTCCGGCAGAAAAGGATATGACCGACCTCCAGGCGGCGGCGGAGCAGGCTCTGACGCTGGGCTGCCGGGAGCTGCTGCTGTGCGGGTGCACCGGCGGGCGGCTGGACCACACCGCGTCCAATCTGGTTTTGCTGGAGTGGATTGCCCGGCGGGGCGGCCGTGCTCTGCTGCTGGACCCGGACAATGAGGTTCGCTTCTTGGCGGGCGGGCGTTTGCTGTTGGAGAACCGTCCGCCTTACCGCTACCTCTCTGTTATTCCGCTGGACGAAACGGTGGAGAATGTCACCCTGCGGCAGGTAAAATATCCGCTGGAGCACGCGGTTCTGACCCGGGGTGATACGCTGTCTGTCAGCAATGAGCCCCGGGGCGGCGTCCAGGAGATCATCACCGGTTCCGGCCGGGCCCTGCTCATCCGCAGCGGAAGGCTGGACACACCATGAAACATACGGCTTCCGGGTCGGACAAGGTTCCTGCGGCCGCCTCCTGCGTATACTGGTGTAGACCAGATACGGAAGGGAGGCGGCTGTTTTGCCGTTTCAATTGGACCGAAAAACCCTGGGCATTGCGGCCCTGTGCGCCGGCGGAGTGGTCATTCTGCTTCATCCGGTGAGCCTGGCGGCCCTTGGTCTGGGGGTCTGGCTGGGCTGCCGGGGGCGGGATTGGCTCCGGACAAATCTTGGCATAGGAGGCATGGACCATGAAGATTGTTGTTGTGAAATCACCCAAGGCGTTTCGGGGGATTCTGCGCACCCTCTTTGGACTGCGCTGAACACAACCAAGGAGGAATGCAGGTTCTAACAGGCGGGCCTTGTACATATTGTGTAGCAGCATGACTGCAAATCGGCCCCTCCGGGCCCGTACAAGGAGTGGAACGCTATGGAACTGGAACTGGAACGGACCCAGCTGAGCGGCTACGAGACCGTGCTGGAGACGACTGTCGACCACGAGGAGACCATGGAGATGATCGTGCCGGATGCCTGCCCGGATATTTTGCGCATCTGTGACACGGAGGGCACGGTCTGCCTGCGGAGCAAGGAGGCCCTGGAGGGACGCGCCGAGGTGCTGGGGAGCGTAAAGGCCGCTGTGCTCTATCTGCCCGACGGGGAGGAGGGGATGCGGCGGCTGGAGGTGACGCTGCCCTTTACCTGTGGGGCGGACTCTGCCGGCGTAACTTCCCAGTGTGTGGTCCAGGCGGTCCCCCGGGTGACGGCGGCGGAGACCCGCAGCCTTAACCCGCGGAAAGTGCTGGTACGGGTGAACCTGTCCGTATTGGTACAGGTCTTCGTCCCCATCTGCGGGACGGTGTGTTCCGGGGTTTCTCAGCCGGAGGAAGCGGGTATTCAGCAGCTGGTGGAGCGGTGCGACACCTGTGTGACCGCCTGTGTCCAGGAAAAACCCTTTACATTTGCTGATGAAATCGCCCTTCCGGGCAGCAAGCCGGAGGCGGAGGAGCTGCTGCGGCACCGGCTGGCCCTGCGGTGCAGTGAGGCCAAGGTCATCGGCAGCAAGCTGATCTTCAAAGGGGAGGCCCAGCTCCAGGTTCTCTACCGGGCGGAGGCCGGGGTCCTGTGCACGGCGGAATTTGAGCTGCCCTTTTCCCAGATTATGGAGGTCAATGGGGCGGGCGAGGAGGCCACCTGCCAGGTACAGATACTCCCCACCAGCTCTGACTGTGTACTGGGCGGGGACGGCCGGACGTTCAGCGTCTCTCTGGGACTGCTGGCCCAGGCGGTGGTGCGGGAGGAACGGAATCTGGACCTGCTTACGGATCTGTACTCCACCGCCTATGAGCTGTCTGCGGAGACAGACCGTTGTAACCTCAGCCGTCTGCTGGACTGGGGGCGCAAAGAGCAGACGGTCCGGGAGATCCTGGAGGTGGGCGTCCCGGCCCGAGAGGTCTGCGACGCCTATGCGGCCATTGGCCCGGTGGCGCAGAGCCGGGAGGGGACCCGTCTGACGATAAACGCACAGGTCAACGTAACGGTGCTCTACCAGTCCGAAGAAGGGAGCCGTACCTCCGTAACCCGGGCGCTTCAGGCCTCCTGCACCCTGGAACTCAGCGGGGAGGCGGCCTGCTCCTGCCAATGTGTCTGTCCCGCCCCGGTGTTTGCCACGCCTACCAGCGGCGGAATAGAGGTACGCCTCCAGGTGGACTTTCAATATACCGTTCTGGAGAGCAGAACCGTGCTGGCGGTCTCCGCCCTGCGCATGGATGAGACCGCTCCGCGGGATACCTCTGCGCAGCCCTCCATTGTCCTGCGGATGGTGGGTACAGAGGAGCGGCTGTGGGACATTGCCAAGGCCTACGCCACTACACAGCGGGACATCATGCAGGCCAATGACCTGGAGGATGAGACCGTTCCAGGCGGAAAGCTGCTGCTGATTCCGAAAAAGCGATGACACTGCGAGTATGTTTCAACACGCCGAGACGCGCTGTCTGTGACAGCGCGTCTCGGCGGTTTTCTCCTGTTTTTAAACAGGGTCAAAGCGTCTTGCAAAGGGACGGACTATCCTGTATAATCAGCTTATGAAGAATTTGTATTTGAGTCCCCGTTTTTGCGGGGTGGTTTCCGGATGCTGCGGAAGCACAGGGAAGGCGGCCGCAGCCTTATGAGCGGCGCGAAGCAGGACCGGAGGACCCGGTATACCCGTATGGTGCTGAAAGAGAGCCTGATGGAACTGATGGAGCAGAAGCCCATCAGCAAAATTACCATTAAGGAGCTCTGCGGGCGGGCCGATGTGAACCGGAGCACCTTTTACGCCCATTATCGGGACCAGTATGACCTGCTCCTGCAGATTGAAGATGAGATTCTCGGCGAGCTCAACGCCAATCTCACGGATTTCGACGTCCATGACAGCGGCGGAACCGTCCGGATTCTGGAGAATATCTTCCGCTACATCAAAGACAACAGCGCTTTCTGCCGGCTTCTGCTCAGCGAGCAGGGCGACGTCACGTTTCAGAAGCGGGTTATGGACCTGTGCCAGGGCCGCTATATGGAACAGTGGCTCACCAGCCGCAGGGGAATTGAGCCTGAGAAGGTGGAGTACCTCTATCTCTATCTGGTGAACGGGAGCATAGGGGTGGTGCAGAACTGGCTGAGAACCGGTATGCGGGAGACCCCCGGGGAAATGGCCCGGCTGCTGCTGCGGCTGATCAACCGGGGGATGGGCGCGTTTTCATAAATGTCTGTTTCCTATCCATGAGAAGCTGAAATAAAGGAGTTTTACTGTGTTCAAGGTTATTCGGACAGAGGGCAGGGCCCGGCGGGGCGTGTTTACTTGTGCCCACGGTACGGTACAGACCCCGGTGTTTATGAATGTAGGCACCCAGGGGGCCATCAAGGGGGCGGTCTCGGCCCTGGATCTAAAGGAGGCCGGCTGTCAGGTGGAGCTGTCCAACACCTACCACCTGCATCTGCGCCCCGGCGATCAGGTGGTGCGGGCTATGGGCGGCCTGCACAGATTTATGGCCTGGGACGGGCCGATCCTCACCGACTCCGGCGGGTTTCAGGTGTTTTCTCTGGCAGGCCTGCGAAAGATCAAGGAGGAGGGCGTCACCTTCTCCTCCCACATCGACGGGCGGAGAATCTTTATGGGGCCGGAGGAGTCCATGCAGATTCAGTCCAATTTGGGCAGCGACATCGCCATGGCCTTTGACGAGTGTGTGGAGAACCCCGCCCCGTATGAGTATGCAAAGGCATCCTGTGAGCGGACGCTGCGGTGGCTGGAGCGCTGCAGGGCGGAGCACGACCGGCTCAACGCTCTGCCGGACACGGTAAACCCCGGGCAGCAGCTCTTTGGCATCAATCAGGGGGCCACGTTTCCGGACCTGCGCATCTGGCATATGCGCCAGACGGCGAACATCGACTGCGCGGGGTATGCGATCGGCGGGCTGGCGGTGGGGGAGCCCACGCAGGTGATGTATGATATCATCGACGCGGTGGAACCCTATATGCCTGCGGACAAGCCCCGATATCTCATGGGAGTGGGAACGCCCTCCAACATCATCGAGGGGGTGGCCCGGGGCGTCGATTTCTTCGACTGCGTCATGCCCGCCCGAAACGCCCGCCACGGCAAGCTCTACACCTGGGAGGGTTCCATTAACATTAAAAATGAAAAGTACAAGCTGGACGCAGGGCCCATTGACCCCGCCTGCGGCTGTCCGGTCTGCCGCCATTTTTCCCGTGCCTACCTGCGGCACCTGTTTGCGGCGGAGGAGATGCTGGCCATGCGCCTGGCGGTGCTCCACAATCTAACCTTTTACAACACACTGGCCCTGCGTATCCGTGAGGCCCTGGACAGCGGGACCTTCGCCGGGTTCCGGGCGGAGTTTTCCGAAAAGCTGGCCCGCCGTTTGTGAGGCGGTGTAAGAAGGGCTTTGACGGCTGGCGCCGGCGCCGCTTTGCCAAGATCTTTGAGAATTCCGGGAAAAGGGCTTGTCAAATCCTGCATTTCGTCTTATAATGAGCAGTACGTGGCAGCCGGCGGCTGCCATAGTTTGAACGGAGGGGATACATTTGACACAGATAGCGAGTGCGGTGCTGGCGCAGGAGGGTGCGGGCCCGGGCGGTCTGATTTCGATGGCTCTGCCCTTTGTGCTCCTGATCGCAGTCTTTTATTTCATGATGATCCGCCCGGAGAACAAGCGGAAAAAGGCGGAGGAGAAGATGCGCAGCGAGCTGATGGTCGGGGATGAGATTTCCACCATCGGCGGACTTGTGGGTACCATCTGCGCCATCAAGGAGGACACCGTGGTCATCGAGACCAGCGCCGACCGGGTGCGGGTGGAGTTTACCAAGAACGCCGTTGCCGGAAAGCGGGCCCATCCGGAGGAGAGCAAAAAGTAACCTGTATGCGGCCGCTGAGGATACAGGCGCTGAGAAGTCGGGAAGCCTGTTTGGACGCTTCGCCTGCACCTGCCGGTGCACAGCGGGAGAAGCGTGCCAAACAGGTTTTTTGCGCCCTTTTTTGGGAACAGGCATGACAAGCACCGCCGCCGCATATGCTCCAACAGGAACGAAGGGAGGGTGTTTTATGCGGAAGAACGAAGAGGACCAGAGCGCCCTGCTGGTACGCTGCGGCACAGGCGTGGTGCTGGGGGGCGCGGTGGCTCTGCTGGTGAGTCTGGTCATTCTGTTTCTGGCTTCGGTGGCGGTCTCCAGGGGGGCGCTGGGGGAGAACCTGCTGTATCAGGTGACAGTGACGGCCTGCGCAGCGGGCGCGTTTGCGGGGGGAATGCTGGCGGTGCGCCGCTGTGGAACCAGGGCGCTGATTGTAGGTCTGTGTACCGGAGCGGTGCTCTTTTTGCTGATGCTCACGGTGGGCGTGCTCTTTTTTGACGCCCGTTCCATAGAGCGGGGCGGCATCGGCCTGGCCAGCGGCTGTCTCTGCGGCGGAGCCGCCGCGGGCCTGCTGGGGGGCGGAAAGAAGCGGACCGTGCGGAAAAAGCACAGAAAGTGATTGAATTTGCCGGATAGGTGTGCTATAATGCAAAAGAATACCGTTGCGGGGAGGGAAAAAATGTGAAGCATGTAAAGACGCTCAATGGCGCCACTTTGAAGAACAGCGCCGCCCACGGCGGCTGCGGCGAGTGCCAGACCTCTTGCCAGTCCGCCTGCAAGACCTCTTGCACCGTGGCCAACCAGAAGTGTGAGAACCGCTGAAAACATGGAGTTTGGACCGGAAAGGGTGGGATACTCCCACCCTTTCCGCTTTATACGTAAAGAATCAACAGCTCTGAAAAAGTGCGGAGAGTGAGGAACATTATGGTACATACCTACGAGGCCCTCGGCGTGAAAATTGCCGTGGATGTAAACAGCGGGGCCGTCCATGTGCTGGACGGCGTAACCTTTGACCTGCTCCGGTTTCTGGATGGACAGGAGGCTCCCCTATGGGCGGAGGGCTGCCCGGCGGCGGCAGAGGAGGCGCTGCCCCAGCACAGTCCCGATGCCCTGGCGGAGGCCTGGCAGGAGCTGGCGGAGCTGGCGGCACAGGGGCTGCTTTTTGAGGAGGACGACTATATTGACCGGGACAAGGCTGCCTCCATGCAGCAGCAGGCCCTGGTAAAAGCCCTTTGTCTCCACGTGTCCCATGACTGCAATCTGCGGTGCAAATACTGCTTTGCCTCTACAGGGGATTTCGGCACCGGGCGCCGAATGACCATGGATGCAGACACCGCAAAGCGGGCCATAGATTTTGTGGTGGAAAAATCCGGCCACAGAAAAAATATCGAGGTGGACTTTTTCGGTGGAGAACCCCTGATGGCTATGGACACGGTAAAAAAGACCGTGGAGTATGCCCGTTCCATAGAAGAGGGGGCTGGGAAGCATTTCCGCTTTACCATCACCACCAACGGCGTCCTGCTGGACAATGAGACCATCGACTATATCAACCGGGAGATGTCCAACGCGGTTCTGTCGCTGGACGGCCGCCGGGAGGTCAACGACGACCTGCGCCCTACCGCCGGAGGGAAGGGGAGCTATGACAGGATTGTCCCACGGTTCCGCAGACTGATTGAGGGCCGCGGGACCAAAGATTACTACCTGAGGGGGACCTTTACCCGGTTTCACAAGGATTTTGCCGAGGACGTAAAGGCGTTGGCAGCGCTGGGGAAGAATATCTCGGTGGAGCCGGTGGTGGGGAAGCGGGAGGACCCCTACGCCTTGCAAGAGGAGGACCTGCCGGAGCTGCTGGCGGAATATGAGCGGCTGGCGGAATATCTGCGGGACCACCGGGAGGTCAACTTCTTCCACTTCAATGTGGACCTGGCCCAGGGTCCCTGCGTGATCAAGCGCCTGCGCGGGTGCGGCGCCGGGTGTGAGTATGTGGCCGTCACGCCCGACGGGGATATTTATCCCTGTCACCAGTTTGTGGGGCTGGAGGACTATAAGCTGGGAAGCCTGTACGACAGCTCCTTCGACCGGGCGCTTTCGGGGAAGTTTGCCGCCCTGAACGTCTATACCAGGGAGGAGTGCCGGAGCTGCTGGGCGAGGTTCTACTGCTCCGGCGGGTGCAGCGCATCCAACCTGCTTGTCAACGGCGATATCCGGCGGCCCCACCGCGTCGGCTGTGAGCTGGAGCGCAAGCGGCTGGAGTGTGCCATTGCGCTGAAGGCCATTGACGCCGGTCTGACGGAATAGGGTATACAGAACGTAATTATACAATTAGTAATCGCCGTGTAATCACCGAAACCGGCCCTGGCGCGGTGATTACACGGCATTATTATGGTTTTGCGGGGTCCTGTTGAAAATTGTAAAAACGCTCAGCCCGCTTTCCTGTTTTTATAGTCAAAGCGGTTCAAAAGGAGCAACGCTCCTTTTGAGCCCTGCGGCGGAAATCGCCGCAGGGACCGCTCATGCAGCCCTGCTTTGGACCTCATAGACGCCGCTGGCGTACATTGCACGCTCCAGTAGGCCATTGGCCCACTGGAGGAAAAAGCGCATTTTGCGCTTTTTCAGCTGCGGCGACTATATTACGGGGTCAATCCGCTGTAGCGCAGCATGGTTCCCCGGTCAGAAATATAAAATGAATGGATGGCATGGAGAAAACGGGGGGAAAATTTGGCGAAAAGCCGCCCTGTCCAAGTGATTAACATAATATAGTTTACATAATACTTTGACATAATGCACAAAAATCATTTTTTTCTTTTAGATTCCTTGCACATTTCCGGAGGTTGGGCTATAGTAATAAATATCCCCCTTTCCGGAGGCATCCTTCTATTCTGTCTCCCGCCTGCATAGGATACTGCGGGGGGTGACGTCGGTGGGAAAGGGAACTGCGGATTTGTGGGACGTGCCGGAGAGCGGCGTCCTGTCCGCGCTGGCCGTGATCAGCGCCTGCTTTTTGGCGGGCGGGCTGGCCGGATGCGCCCTGGCCGGCTATGTAGGCGGGGAGGGACTGGAGAGCCTGTCCGTCTATCTGAACGCCTTCCTCCAGGCCGCGGGCGCTGGAGAAGCGCAGCCGCCCTTTCTGGGCGCGCTGGTGTGGAGCAGCCTGCGCTGGCCGCTTCTGGCCCTGCTGCTGGGCTTTACGGCCCTGGGACTGCTGGGCCTTCCGGCGCTGTTTGCCGTCCGCGGTTTTTTACTTGGATTTTCAATCGCTTCTTTTGTGAGGCTTTTTGGTCAGAGCGGCTGCCTGCTGGCGGTGCTGGTGTTCGGTATTCCGGGCGCCGCGGCGGTCCCGGCGCTTTTTGTGCTGGGGGTGCAGGGCTTTCTGGCCGCCCGTATTTTGGCAGGCCGCTTCTGGGGAGACGGAAAGCGGCCGGTGCCCTATGGAAAACGCTATTTTCTGCGCTGCGGCATGTGCGTTGCGGCGTTATGTGTGTGTATACTGCTGGAGTATCTGGCGGTGCCCGCCCTGGTGGAGAGCATGGCGGACGCGTTGGCGCTGTCCTGAGCGATGGGAACAGGTTTCGGGCAGGGCTCCGGCGGAAGCGTTATTTAGGACCGGTCCCGCGCTGCGGCAGGCAAGAGCCGCGCACCCGGGGAACCGGTCCGGGGAGAGGGTGCCGGACGGTGGAAAATTTGGAAGGGTATGAGCGGTATCTGGCGGAGGAGAAAAAAGCCTCGCCCAATACGCTCAGTTCCTATGGACGGGATGTGAATCAATTCCTCCGCTGGCTGGAGGGGGAGGGGCTGACGGAGGTACAGGCGGCCCAGTCTGATGTGGAGGCCTACACCAGGCTTCTGTCCGCCAAGGGGAAGTCGGCGGCCACCGTCACCCGCAGTCTGGCCTCGCTGAAATCCTTTTATACATATTTGCAGCGGACAGGCCGGGTAGAGGTAAATCCGGCCAAAGGTATTGCTCCGGCCAAGGTGGAGCGGAAGCTGCCCCAGATTCTCACGTCCAAAGAGGTGGAGCTTTTTTTGGAGCAGCCGGATGCCTCCGATGATAAGGGCTGCCGGGACCGAGCCATGCTGGAGCTGCTGTACGCCACGGGAATCCGGGTGTCGGAGCTGATCGGCCTGGATTTGGAGCATCTGAACCTGTCCGCCGGTTTCATCCGCTGTCCGGGGCGGGGAAAGGAGCGCATCATTCCCCTGTACCCGGCGGCGGTGCGGGCGCTCAGCGACTATGTATGCCAGGTGCGCCCGCGGATGCTGGAGGAGCCCGGCGAGCAGGCCCTGTTTGTGAATATGAGCGGGGAGCGCATGAGCCGGCAGGGATTCTGGAAGCTCATCAAGCACTATCAGGAGAAGGCGGGAATCCATAAGGAGATCACGCCGCACACCCTGCGCCACTCCTTTGCGGCCCATCTGCTGGAAAACGGCGCCGATCTGCGCTCCATCCAGGAGATGCTGGGGCATGCGGACATCTCCTCTACCCAGATCTATGCCCAGCTTGTAAACAACAAGCTGAAAACCGTTTACAACAAGGCCCACCCGAGGGCGTAGCCCCGTGGCCGGAACCGTCCGGCTCCGCTATACGGCCGTGCAGCTATTCAGAGCGGATAGCTGCACGGCCGCTCTAGTACTCCACCAAGTCAGAAATTACAGATTGAATTTGGAGCGGGATTTTTGCAGGGCGAGGCGGAGGACGCCGATGGGCTGACGCCCGCCAGGGACGACAACGAAGCCATGCGGAAATCCGGCCCAAAGGCAGATGCAATGTTCTAGCCTGGTAGAGTACTAGAGCAGTCCTCAAAATACTGAGAAAAGTTCGGCGGTCCGGGAACCGCATAACTGCGTTGTCGTCCTTGGCGGGCGTCAGCCCGCCTGCGTCCTCCGCCTTGTTCTGCGGCTCCCGTCCTCGCTTCCTTTTTTCTCATTATTTCCGAGAACTGCTCTAGTTGTCCACGTTCCGCGCTGAAGGGAAGCGGGGGTTTCCCGGCCGGAGCTTGTAACAAAATATGTTCCATGGTATAATTGGATTGTTCCGGTTTTAAGAATCTGTGTTTGCGGACAAAAAGCGGACAGGAGGATACAATGGACCACAATGAGAATTGGCTGCGATGGGCGGTGGAGCTGCAAAGCCTGGCGCAGGCAGGGCTGTTTTATGGCAAAGACAAATATGACCTGGAGCGGTACGAGCGCATCCGGGAAATTTCCGCCGAGATCATTCAGCATCAGACGGAGCTTCCGCTGGACAAGGTGAAGGAGCTGTTCTGCGGCGATGTGGGCTATCAGACGCCCAAGCTGGATACCAGAGCCGCGATTTTTCAGGACGGCAAAATACTGCTGGTCCAGGAGGAGAACGGGACGTGGTCCCTGCCGGGGGGATGGGTGGAGGTCTATCTGTCCGTTAAGGAAAACGTGATAAAAGAGGTCAAGGAGGAGGCTGGCCTGGATGTGTCCGCCGACCTGGTCATCGCGGTGCAGGACAGAGAGAAGCACAACCGGCCTGTTTACGCCTATCGGGTATGCAAAATCTTTGTGCTTTGCACCGTGCTGGGCGGGGCCTTTCAGGAGAACCTCGAGACCGTAGACAGCAGATACTTCGGCCAGGACGAGCTGCCGCGGCTGGCGGAAGAAAAAAACACGGCGGAGCAGATTGCCATGTGTTTTGAGGCGCACCGCGCCGCGCATTGGGTGACGCGGTTTGATTGACGCCGGATGCCTCCCCGATTGCCGATTGCGCCAGGGTGCCGGGTGTGATACAATATCTGCCGTATGAGACGGGGAGGCTTGGAAGGCAATGACCATCTTGGGAATCGACCCGGGCTTCGCGATTGTGGGGTTCGGTCTGGTGGAAAGCGGCCGGGGCTGCCAGCGGCTGGTCCGCTGCGGGGCCATTACCACCCAGGCGGGGGTTCCTCTCCCTGCCCGGCTGCGGCAGATTTCCGACGATATGGAACAGCTGCTGGTTCAGTTCCGTCCGGAGGCAATGGCCATTGAGGAGCTGTTTTTTAATACCAATGTGACCACCGGAATCAGCGTAGCTCAGGCCAGAGGAGTCATTTTGGTGGCGGCGGAGCGCTTCGGCATCCCCATTTACGAATATACGCCGGGCCAGATCAAACAGGCGGTGGCGGGCTATGGAAAGGCGGAAAAGCGCCAGGTCATGGAGATGACCCGCCGCCTGTTAAATCTGAACGCCGTGCCCAGGCCCGACGACGCCGCCGACGCGGTGGCGGTAGCTCTGTGCCATGCCAGGTCCTGTACCTCGCGGCTGTGGGACCCCAGAGACGCACGGCCCGGCAGCGGGCGGTATGAGACGCGCAGGAGTTAGGAGAATAGACGATGTTTTATTACGTAAAGGGTCCTGTGACCCATACGGCCCCGTTTCTGGCGGTGGTTGACTGCGGCGGCGTGGGGTATGCCTGCCGAACCACCAACAACACGCTCTCCCGGCTTCAGAAGGGGAAAGAGGCCAAGCTGTATACCCATCTGAATGTCCGGGAGGACGCCATGGAGCTCTACGGCTTCGCTACGGAAAATGAGCGCAGCTGCTTCCAGATGCTGATTGCGGTATCCGGCGTGGGTCCAAAGGCCGCCCTGTCCATCCTCTCGGCCACCACGCCGGAGGGACTGGCCATGAGCATCATCACCGGAGATGAAAAATCTCTCACCGTGGCCCAGGGCATCGGCAAAAAAATTGCCCAGCGCATCATTCTGGAGCTCAAGGACAAGCTGGCCAAGGGGCAGATTCCCACGGCGGGCGGGGAGAGCTACGGGGGCTCCGGTGTTACCGTCATTCCGGAGAATAAGGCCAGTGAAGCGGCCGCGGCCCTGGCGGTGCTGGGCTACAGCCAGAGCGAGACCGCCGCGGCCCTGAAGGGGATCGACCTGGACTCCCTCAAGCTGGAGGAGATCATCAAGCAGGCGCTGAAAAAGATGGTGAAGCAGTAGGGAGAAGAGGGACGCGGGCGGCATCATCATTTGCGCCATATGGAACCAACTGCGGAAGACGTAAGGAAGTGAGACCTTGAGTATTGACTTTTCCGACAGCGGCGGCTTTGAGACAGAGGAGCCGCTGGTAACGACCACATTGACCCGTGACGACGAAAATGAGGGCTCCCTGCGCCCCAAAAGCCTGACGGAGTACATCGGGCAGAAGAAGGCCAAGGAGAACCTGTCTATTTTCATCCAGGCGGCCAAACTGCGGGGGGAGTCCCTGGACCACGTGCTCCTCCACGGTCCGCCGGGGCTGGGCAAGACCACCCTCAGCGGGATCATTGCCAATGAGATGGGAGTGAATATCCGCATTACCTCCGGCCCGGCCATAGAGAAGCCCGGTGATCTGGCCGCTCTGCTGACCAATCTGGCGGAAAACGATATCCTCTTTGTGGACGAAATCCATCGGCTCAACCGCTCGGTGGAGGAGATTTTATACCCGGCTATGGAGGACTTTGCCATTGACATTATCATCGGTAAGGGGCCGTCGGCCAACTCCATCCGTCTGGATCTGCCCCGCTTTACCCTCATCGGCGCCACCACGCGGGCGGGGCAGCTTTCCGCGCCCCTGCGGGACCGCTTCGGCGTGACTCTGCGGCTGGAGCTGTATACGCCGGAAGAGCTCTCTCTGATTGTCCGGCGCAGCGCCGGCATTCTGGAGGTGCCCATTGAGGAAGAGGGGGCCATGGAGATTGCCCGCCGCAGCCGGGGCACCCCCCGCATCGCCAACCGGATGCTCCGCCGGGTGCGGGATTTTGCCCAGGTGATTGCCGGGGGAGTTATCACCCGGGAGGTGGCGGACCGGGCCCTTTCCGCCCTGGAGGTGGACTATCTGGGACTGGACGCCATTGACCGGCGGATGCTCGCCAGCATTATTGAGCACTACGGCGGCGGCCCTGTGGGTCTGGAGACCCTGGCCGCTACCATCAACGAGGAGGCGGTTACGCTGGAGGACGTATACGAGCCCTATCTGATGCAGATGGGCTTTCTTACCCGCACGCCCCGGGGCCGCTGTGTCACCCGGCGGGCCTATGAGCATTTGGGGTTACAGGTTCCCGGCAGTCTCACCGGCGGGCTGGACCAGCTCTCTCTATGACGCCGGGCTACATTCAGTCGGTTTTTTCCCGCACAGGGCCGGGGCCGGATTCCTATTTAAACGGATTGCCGGCGGTCCGGTATCTGCTGGAGGGCGGAAGGCTGGAGTTTGATTCCCCGGTGACATTCCTGGTGGGGGAGAACGGCTCCGGCAAGTCCACCCTCCTGGAGGCCATCGCCGTGGGGTACGGCTTCAATGCCGAGGGGGGTACCCGGAATTTCAGCTTCTCCACCCGGGACACCCATTCCGAGCTGTGCCAGTATCTGACCCTCTCCCGGGCCCGCTACCCCAAGGACGGCTTCTTTCTCCGGGCGGAGAGCTTTTACAATGTGGCCTCCAACATCGACGACATGGACGAGGGACCTTCCTTTGGCGGCCGCGTGATCGACAGCTACGGCGGCGTTTCCCTCCATAAGCAGTCCCACGGGGAGAGCTTTCTGGCCCTGGTGCAGAACCGCTTCGGCGGGCACGGGCTCTACCTGCTGGACGAGCCGGAGGCGGCCCTGTCTCCCGCCCGGCTGCTGACTCTCCTGGGGCAGATGCACGAGCTGGTGGAGGAGGACTCCCAATTCATCATCGCCACGCACTCGCCCATCCTCATGGCCTATCCGGGGGCCCGTATCTACCAGCTGGACCAGGACGGGATACGGGCGACGGCCTACCGGGAGACCGAGCACTACTGCCTGACCCGGCGGTTCCTGGAAAACCCGGAGCGGATGCTGCAGTATCTGTTTGGGGAGGATGGCGGAGAACACGCCGGCAATTGACAGCGCCGCGCAGACGGCGTCAGAGCCCGTATGGGCAGAAAGGACTTTGTTTATGGGTAAATTATTTGGAACAGACGGCATCCGCGGCGTGGTCAACGAGGGCTTGGACGCCAAACTTGCCTACCGGGTGGGGATGGCGGCGGCCCAGGTACTGGCCAGGGAAGCGGGTGGAAGGCGTCCCCGGTTCACCATCGGCAAGGATACCCGCATCTCCTCCGACCTGCTGGAGGGGGCGCTGGTGGCCGGGCTGTGCTCCGCCGGGGCGGATGTGCTCCACATGGGGGTCATTCCCACCCCCGCGGTGGCGTGGGCCACTGTGGACACAGGTGCGGACGCGGGAATCGTGGTCTCCGCGTCCCACAATCCCTTTGAGCATAACGGTATTAAAATCTTCAACGGCCAGGGCTTTAAGCTCTCCGACGCCCTGGAGGGGGAGGTGGAGGAGCTGGTTCTGAACGGCGGGGAGACGCCACTCAGAACCCGCGGAGAAATCGGCCGCGTCACCCATGCCCACACAAAGGTGTGTCAGGACTACATCAACCACCTGCGCACCACGGTGGACGGCGAGCTCTCCGACCTGCACATCCTGGTGGACTGCGCCAACGGCGCGGCTTCCGCCACCGCCGGGCAGCTGTTCAGCCGCTTTCCCCGCCTGCATACCGACGTGATCCACGCCAGTCCCGATGGAGTGAACATCAACAGCGGCTGCGGCTCCACCCACCTGGAACGGCTCAAGGGAATGGTGACAGCCGGCGGCTATGACCTGGGCATCGCGTTTGACGGGGACGCAGACCGCTGCCTGATGGTGGACGAGAACGGCGAGGAGATTGACGGGGACCAGGTGATCGCCGCCTGCGGCCTTGCGCTGAAAGAGAAGGGGGAGCTTCCCGGAGATACCCTGGTGGCTACCGTGATGAGCAATCTGGGCTTTCACATTTTCTGCCGGGAGCACGGTATCCGGCTGGTATGCACCGATGTGGGAGACCGCAACGTGCTGGAAAAAATGGATCAGCACGGCTATGTGCTGGGCGGAGAGCAGTCCGGCCATACAATCTTCCGCCGCTATGCCACTACCGGGGACGGACAGCTGACCGCCCTTCAGTTCCTGTCCCTGCTGCATCGTTCGGGGACACGGGCCTCGGCGCTGACCGCGGAGTGCCGCCGCTATCCTCAGCTGCTGATCAATGTCCCTGTGGCGGACAAGGCGAAAAAACAGGCCGTGATGACGGCGCCGGAGGTGCGCGGCGCGGTGGCCCATTGGGAGGAAGCGCTGGCCGGGACAGGCCGCGTACTGGTACGCCCATCGGGTACGGAGGCCCTGATCCGGGTGATGGTGGAGGCCCAGAGTCCGGAGGATGCGCGGACGGCGGCGGTGGCCTTGGCAAATGTAATAAAAAGCTGCTGATCGAATGTAAAAATTTTGCATAAATGCTTGACAAACTACAGGCAGACCGCTTATAATATGCAAGGAGATTAGGCATGAGATTTGACGAACCCCGGCGAACGGAGGACACGGACGAGACGCTGTGCCTTCTGGCGGCAGAGGGCGACCGTATCGCGGAGGAAACTCTGGTCATGCGGTATACCCGGCTGGTGCGGGCCTGCGCACGCCCCTATTTTCTGGCGGGCGGTGACAGTGAGGACCTGATCCAGGAGGGTATGGTCGGTCTGCTGGCGGCGGTTCGGGAGTACAATTCAGACCGGGGAGCGGCCTTTCGCACCTATGCGGAGGTCTGCATCAGGCACCGCCTGGTCTCTGTGATTAAAGCAGCAACGAGAGATAAGCATACACCCTTGAACAACTCCGTCCCATTCAACCCCCCTCTTTTCAGCGGGAACGGCGGCCATTATGCTTACGGCGTCCATGCCCCGGCCTCAGATGATCCGGAGGAAATTCTTCTGGACAGGGAGGCTTTTCAAGAGCGGATAGCCGCGCTGAACGGCCAGTTGTCCAGGTTTGAGGCACGCATCCTCCGGCTGTATCTAAGCGGCCTGTCCTATTCTGAGATTGCGGCCGGGGTAAACAGGTCCCCGAAATCGGTGGACAACGCTGTCCAGCGCATCCGGCGCAAGCTGGCGCAGCACCATTCATTTGGCGACATCAGCGAAGGCTGAGCGCAATATTACACTGTCCCAGCATCATCGGTTATTCCGGACCTGGGCAAAAAGCAAAGAGAGGGTAAAATCATGTACGAAGACAAGACTCTGGTATGTAAGGAATGTGGTCAGGAGTTCGTGTTCACTGCTGGTGAGCAGGAGTTCTACGCTGAGCGCGGCTTCCAGAACGAGCCCCAGCGTTGCAAGGCCTGCCGTGACGCCCGCAAAGCCGCTTCCCGCGGTCCCCGCGAGTTCTTCACCGCGACCTGCGCTGCCTGCGGCGGAGAGGCCAAAGTGCCCTTTGAGCCCAAGTCTGACCGCCCCGTGTATTGCAGCGATTGCTTTGCCCGCATGAAGGAGCAGGGCTGATTGCCAAAACAAAAAGAGGGACGCCTGCGGGCGTCCCTCTCAGTTTGTCAAAAAACTTCTTCCACGGGAAGGCCTCGCAGAGTTTTGCCGCCTGAGGCGGAAAAATAAAGTCGAAATTGGTCATTTTCGGGGACATGCGCCTCGAAAATGACACTTCTCGGCCTGCAAGTGTGCCCAAAAGGGTGCGCGCAGCAGGCCGTATCCCTTTTGTCGAAAAAGGGGCAGGGGCCTTTTTCGACAGGTTCAGAGGGACGCCTGCGGGCGTCCCTCTTTCCCGTGGGGGATATTGTTTTTTCTGTGAAAAAGAATAGCTCTTGAAAAAAATCGAAAAATAGGATATACTACGGATATCTTGGATATTTGGAGGTCTAATTTCATGGCTCAGATCACAAAAGATACCATTATCGGCGATATTCTGGACATTGCTCCCGATACTGCCCCCATCTTCCTGTCCATCGGCATGCACTGCCTGGGCTGTCCGTCCTCCCGCGGGGAGACTGTGGAGCAGGCCTGCATGGTCCACGGCGTGGATGTGGACGAGCTGGTAAGCAGGCTCAATGCCGCTGCCAAGTAATCAGAATCTACCCGTAAAACCAGACTGTCGAAAAAGGCCTCAGGCCTTTTTTGACAAAGGGGATACGTCCTGCCGCGCGCACCTTTTGGGTGCACTTGCAGGCCGAGAAGTGTCTTTTTTGAGGCATATGTCCCCGAAAATGACCAATTTTGACTTTGTTTTGCCGCCCTCGGGCGGCAAAACTCTGCGAGGCTTTCCCGTGGGGAAGTTTTTTGACAGTTTGACGCGGAGCGGTCCCTCAGGACCGCTCCGCGTCTGCGTCAGGCAGGTTGGCTTGGTAAATTGTGGACAAAGCGGCGTTTCTATGATACAATCAGTCAAACCCTTCAGTTGGAAGGGGGGGCTCCGGCATAAAGAAAGATGCTGTTTGGAGACTGCGGAACCACGGGGAGCTGGCAAAGCCGGCGGCGGCCTGTCTGGAACAGAGGGACGGCGCCGGACCTGGCCGGACCGGGAAAGGACGGTGTCTGATATGAGACCAATCCGGCTTACGCCCCGGCTGAGGGCCGTGGCGGACCTGGTTCCCTCCGGGGCCAGGCTGGTGGATGTGGGCACCGACCACGCCTATCTGCCCGCCTGTCTGCTCCAGGAGGGGAAAATCAGCCGGGCGGTGGTCTCTGACCTGCGTTCCGGACCGCTGGAGCGCGCAAGGGCCACGGCGGAGCGCTGCGGCCTTATGGCGTGTATGGACTTCCGCCTGTGCGACGGACTGACGGGCATTTCCCCGGAAGAGGCGGATACTGTCGTTATTGCGGGCATGGGTGGAGAGACCGTCGCCTCCATTCTGGAGGCGGCCCCCTGGACGGCGGAGGGAGACCGGCTGCTGCTGCTGCAGCCCATGAGTATGCAGCATGTTCTGCGCCCCTGGCTCCAGGGACACGGCTATGCCATTTTGGGGGAGACCCTTGCCTGTGAAGGAGACAGCATTTACACGGTGTTTCAGGTCAGGCCCGGTCCTATGGACATGCTCACTCCCGCCCAGTGCTGGGCGGGGCGGCAGGACAGCGGACAGCCGGCGCCCCTGCGCGGCGCGTATCTGGACCGTCTGCTCAGCCAGACTGCCCGCGCCCTGGAGGGACTGAGCCGGGCCACCCGCCCTGCGGACGGCCGGCGTCGGGAGCTGGAAGAGGTTCGCCGGGGACTGATTCAACTGATGGAGGAGTGGAAGCATGACGACTGTACGTGAGGTCTATCAATATTTGGACCGCCTGGCGCCGTTCTCCCTGCAAATGGGATTTGACAACGCAGGCTTTCTGGTGGGGCGGGGGAACAGTCCGGTGACGCGGTTGCTGGTCTCCCTGGACATTACCGAGGAGGTGGCGGCGGAGGCCGGGGAGCTGGGGGCGGAGCTCATCGTCTCCCACCACCCAGTGATCTTTCATCCCGCAAAGTCTGTCACGGACCATACACCGGACGGGCGGATCCTGCTGGCCCTGACTGAACAGAAAATTGCCGCCATCTGCGCGCACACCAATCTGGATGCGGTGTCAGGAGGTGTCAACGACGCCCTGGCCCAGCGGCTGGGGCTGGTGCAGGTGGAGCAGCTCCGCCAGGACGGGGTGGACGCCTCCGGGCGGCCCTATGGCATCGGACGGGTGGGGAATACCACCGGTGTGCCCGGCTATGCGCCCGCCTTTGCCGCCTTTGTCAAGGAGGCCCTGGGGTCCAACGGAGTGCGCTATGTGGATGCCCGCCGCCCGGTGCGCCGGGTGGCCGTGGGGGGAGGGGCCTGCGCGGATATGCTGGGAGATGCCATTGCCCTGGGCTGCGATACCTTTGTGACCGCCGATGTGAAGTACAACGGATTTCTGGACGCCAGGGCCTTGGGTATCAACCTGATCGACGCGGGGCACTACCCCACGGAACAGGTGGTGTGCCCGGTTCTGGCAAAATGGCTTTCCGACGGCTTCCCTAAAGTGGAGGTGCTCCTTACCCGGCGGCATAAAGAAGTATTTTCTTACCTGTAAGGGGTTGCCAAGCCGCCCGGGAAGTGATAAACTGTTTGTGCTGATTTTCGATACAGAAAGGGAACGAGATACTATGTCAGGACATTCCAAATGGCACAATATCCAGAAAACCAAGGGTGCGGCCGACGCCAAACGCTCTCAGATATTCACCAAGATTGCCCGAGAAATGATCGTGGCGGTGAAGACCGGCGGCAGCGGCGACCCGGCCAACAACTCCCGCCTGGCCACGGTGATTGCCAAGGCCAAGGCCGCCAATATGCCCAACGACAACATCAAGCGCACCATTGACAAGGCCCTGGGCTCCGGCAACGCGGACGCCTATGAGAACGTTACCTATGAGGGCTACGGGCCCTCCGGCGTGGCGGTCATTGTGGATGCCCTCACCGACAACCGCAACCGCACCGCCCCCGAGGTGCGCCATCTGCTGGACAAGTACGGCAAGGGTCTGGGGGCTACCGGCTGTGTGTCCTGGTCCTTTGACCGCAAAGGTGTCATCGTCATTGAGAAAGAGGACCTGGACGAGGACACCATGATGATGGACGCTCTGGACGCCGGAGCGGACGACATGCAGGTGGAGGACGAAGTGTTTGAGGTCTACACCGACCCGGACGCCTTCGGCACAGTGCTGGCCGCCCTGGAGGAGAAGGGATATGTCTTTGTGGAGGCCGCCGTGGAGATGGTTCCCCAGAACTACGTGAAGCTGGAGAGCGAAGAGGACATCAAGAATATGGAGAAGCTCATTGATCTGCTGGAAGACAACGACGACGTGCAGAACGTCTGGCACAACTGGGATCAGGATTGATTCCGGGTCAATCCGGTCCGGGCATAAAAGGACCCCGTAACGGGGTCCTTTTATGTTTTGAGCGCGTCGAAAGACTTCCCCTGCGGGAATGCCTCGCAGAGTTTTGCCGCCCGAGGGCGGCAAAATAAAATTAAATTGGTCATTTTCGGGGACATATGCCTCGAAAATGACACATCTCGGCCTGCAAGTGTG